>CAMNJK010000079.1 GCA_946541435.1 uncultured Bacillota bacterium | reverse complement strand
GGGGACGGGCTCTCTGATGTCCGGCAAGGGGATCCCGGTGGAAGTGGCTGTCACAGAATACGGCAGGGCCCCTCTGCATGAGAGCGCCTGGGCGGCGGTCCCCAAGGATGCGGGGGATGACGCGGATGTGACCGACGGCCTGCTGATCCGGGCGGACGTCAGCAGGATCAGCCCCCGGGAGATCCGTATCGACGGCGGCAAAGGCGTGGGCCGGGTCACCAGGCCCGGACTGGACCAGCCGGTGGGGAACGCGGCCATCAACTCGGGCCCCCGCAGAATGATCCGGGAGGCTGTGGACAGGGTCTGTGAGGAACTGGATTTTAAAGGCGGTCTGGAAGTGATCATCTCCGTGCCCGCGGGTGAAGCAGCTGCGCGGAAGACCTTCAATCCCAATCTGGGCATTGTGGGCGGGATCTCCATCCTGGGCACCACGGGGATCGTGGAACCCATGAGCGAGCAGGCCCTGGTGGATACCATTGAAGTCCAGATGCGTCAGATCGCAGCGTCATCCACGGACCTGATCCTGACGCCGGGCAACTACGGATCAGATTTCATCCGGGAACAGGGACTGGATCAGCTGGGGGTGCCGGTGCTGAAATTCTCCAATTTTCTGGGAGAGACCCTGGACATGATCGCGGGAAATTCGGTGGACACGGTGCTCCTGGTGGCCCATGCGGGCAAGCTGTCCAAAGTGGCTGCAGGGATCATGAATACCCATTCGAAATACGCCGACGGGAGAAACGAGATCTTCTGCGCCCATGCTGCCATAGCAGGAGGGAGCACCAGCCTTTGCAGAGAACTCATGGAGGCCGCCACCACGGATGCCTGCATCGAGCTGCTGGAAGGGGCAGATCTGCGGGATCAGGTTCTGGGGAGCATCATGGCATCCATCCAGCAGAAGCTGGAGCACCGGACCGCAGGAAGCTGCCGGATCGGGGCGGTGATGTTCTCGAACGTATACGGACTGCTGGGGATGACCGGGGAAGGAGAGGTGATCCTGAACCAGTGGAGGGCCGCCGCGGGATCCTGACGGCGGAGGCAGATAAGAATCGTTTCATATTATGTGGCAGCGTCGGGAAATACGCTGCGGGAAGGAAGACAGGGCATGATACATTTTGTGGGCGCGGGACCGGGCGCTGCGGATCTGATTACTGTAAGGGGACAGCGGCTGCTGCAGGAGGCAGATGTTATCATTTATGCAGGAAGCCTGGTGAATCCGGCTCTGCTGGAGAACGCGAAGGAAGGCTGCCGGATCTTTAACAGCGCGAAGATGACCCTGGAAGAGGTCATCGATGTGATGAAGGATGCGGAGGACAAGGGTCAGGACACCGTGCGGCTCCATACCGGCGACGCCAGCCTTTATGGGGCGATCCGGGAGCAGATGGATGAGCTGGACAGACTGGGCATCAGCTATGATGACAGCCCGGGCGTTTCCAGCTTCAGCGGAGCTGCCGCGGCCCTGTTCGCGGAATATACCCTGCCCAATGTGAGCCAGAGCGTGGTCATCACCAGAATGGCGGGAAGAACGCCGGTGCCGGAGAAAGAAAGCATCCGGTCCTTTGCGGAGCACGACTGCACCATGGTGATCTTCCTGTCCACGGGACTGCTGGAAGAAGTGAGCGCGGAGCTCATGGCGGGCGGATATGCTCCCGATGCTCCCGCGGCTCTGGTCTACAAGGCCACCTGGCCCGAGGAAAAAGTGGTCCGCTGCACCGTCAGCACACTGGCGGAAGCCGCCCGGGAAAATGACATCACCAAGACCGCGCTGATCCTGGTGGGGGGATTCCTGGACAGTGAATATGAGCGGAGCAAGCTCTATGATCCCACGTTTACTACGGAATTCCGGCAGGCCAGCAGCCATAGCAGGGAGCCGGCGGAGAAATAGCAGCCGGCAGCGTGTGCATGAGAGCATACAGGAAAGCAGATGTGAAAAGAAGAGGTAGAACGAATGACAGTAGAATCAAGTGACCGGATTTTTGCCATCGCGTTCTCAGAGAAGGGTTTTGCGCTGGCAGAGAAAATCGCGGAAGCCATCGGCGCGCAGGCAGCGCGCAGCGGCAGGGCTCCTGCGGGCGGGAACCCCATGGATGTAAAAGCGTGGACGGCGGCCCACTTCAATGAAGCGGATGCCCTCATTTTCGTGGGCGCCGCGGGCATCGCGGTGCGGGCCATCGCCCCCTATGTGAAAGACAAGACCACGGATCCGGCGGTGGTGGTCATCGATGAGCAGGCCCTGCACGTGATCCCGCTTCTGTCGGGGCATCTGGGCGGCGCCAACGATCTGGCCCGTCGGATCTCAAAAGTGACCGGCAGCGACTGTGTCATCACCACGGCCACGGATGTGAACGGGGTGTTCGCTGTGGATGAGTGGGCGAAGCGGCAGGGATGCCAGCTTCTGGAGAAGGAACGGATCATGCACGTCTCCGGGGCGATCCTGGCAGGACGCAAAGTCTCCATCTACAGTCGCTGGCCTGTTGCCGGGGAAGTACCGGAGGGGATCGATTTCATCCCGCCGGAGACCCAGACATATATCTACGATGCGGATCAGGAACCGGGCGAAGGAGATGCCGTCAGCACCAATGACATCGATGTCAGTCTGGACATTGAGGTCATCGGAAGACGCCCCCTGCATCTGGTGCCCAGGGTCTGCATCCTGGGCGTGGGATGCCGCCGGGGAACGCCGGCGGATGCCATCGAGGACCGGCTCTTCGACATCCTGGAAATGACCTGTATCCATCCGGCCGCCATCTGCGGGGTGGCCACCATCGACCTGAAGAAGGATGAACCGGGGCTGATCGAATTCTGTGAAGCCCATGGCTGGCCCCTGTACATCTACAGCAGCGAGGAACTGCGCGCGGCGGAAGGTGAATTCACGCCTTCGGCCTTCGTGGCCAACATCACCGGCGTGGACAATGTCTGCGAGCGCAGCGCGGTGCTGGCCTCCGGCGGAGAACTTCTGCAGTCCAAGGTGGCAGGCGGCGGCGTGACCATGGCAGTGGCGATGAAACCATATGAACCAAACTGGGAGTGGAAAGACAATGAATAAAGTTTACGCGGTAGGAATCGGCCCGGGCGGCCGGGAGTTTTTTACAGAAGAAGCGATGCAGGCGCTGGAGAATGCCGATGTCATCGCCGGATATACGGTCTACGTGGATCTGGTGCGGGATCTGTTCCCGGACAAGGAAATGTACACCACGGCCATGAAACAGGAGATCGAGCGGTGCCGCTGGGCGATCGAGACTGCAAAGGCTGGCAAGTCCGTGGCCATGGTCTGCAGCGGAGATGCCGGCGTGTACGGCATGGCAGGTCTTTTGTTCGAGCTGGCAGACCAGTACGGTGATGTGGAGATCGAAGTGGTCAGCGGTGTAACGGCGGCCATCTCCGGCGCGGCAGTTCTGGGCGCGCCCATCGGTCACGATTTCTGCCTGATTTCTCTGTCGGATCTGCTGACCCCCTGGGAGCTGATCGAGAAGCGTCTCAGATGCGCGGCAGAAGGAGATTTCGCGGTCTGCCTCTACAATCCCAGATCAAAAAAACGCAGCGACTATCTGGAGAAGGCGGTAAAGATCCTGATGGAGCACAAGAGCGGGGATACGGTCTGCGGCTGGGTGAAGAACATCGGCCGGGAAGGGCAGGAATACCGGTTGGTGAAGCTGGAGGACCTGCCGGGGGAACCCATTGACATGTTTACCACTGTATTCATCGGATCGGACTCCACCCGGATCATCAGCGGGCGGATGGTCACCCCCCGGGGATATGAGAAACGGAGCGAGTTTCAGAGATGAAGACAGTCATCTTCAGCGGAACAACTGAAGGTCGGGAATTGTCCAAGGCCCTGGCAGCGGAAGGCGCTGACGTGATCGTCAGCGTGGCTTCGGATGTGGGGGCGGAGGAGCAGGGCGTCATCCCCGGCGTCCGCATCTCGGAAGGGCTGAAGGATGAAGCCGAGATCCGGGACCTGATCCGGGGGGCGGATCTGGTGGTGGATGCCACCCACCCCTATGCAGTGGTGGTCACAGAGAACATCCGGCGTGCGGCTGCGGCGGAGAATGTCGACCGGCTCCGCCTGGTGCGGGGACGGAGTGAACTGACCGCAGATCCTGCCGGCAGAGGAGGGGACGGAAGGACTTCCGGCGTCCCGGGCTTCCGGATCCTGACGGCAGCGGACGCCCATCAGGCGGCAGCGCTGGCAGACGAGACCGCAGGCCCCGGGGGCAGGATCCTGCTCACCACCGGTTCCAAAGACCTGCCCATTTACGCGGCAGTCTGTGATCCGGAGCATCTGGTGCCCCGGGTGCTCCCGGTGGGATCCAGCATCGAAGCCTGCGAGAAGGCCGGCATTCCCCACAGGAACATCGTGGCGGTCCAGGGACCCTTCAGCGAAGAACTGAACCGGGCGGTGCTGCGGGATTACCGGATCGCGGTGATGGTCACCAAAGAGAGCGGGAAAAGCGGCGGGTTTGCGGAGAAGATCCGGGCCTGCGCAGAAGAAGGAATCCCGGCCATCGTGATCGCCCGTCCGGAGGACGAAGGACTGAGCTATGAAGACGTGCTGTCAGCATGCAGGGAGAGAATGAAATGAGTGTTACATTGGCAGGAACAGGATGCGGCGATCTGGGCACCATGACCGTGGAAGTGCGGCAGGCCCTGCAGGAAGCGGACCTGATCATCGGGGCGGAGCGGCTTCTGGAAGGCCTTCCGGCGGACTGTGCAGGAAAGCGGGTACCGGCCATTTATGCTGCAGAGATCTGTTCGCTGATCCAGGAGACCGTGAATCACCCGGAAAGCGCCCAAAAGCAGGCAGAAGAGCCCCGCATCTGTGTTGCCTACAGCGGGGATTCCGGATTCTATTCCGGAACAAGGAGTCTCCTGCCTTTGCTTGAGGAAGCGGGAATCCAGGCCCGGGTGATGCCGGGCATCTCAAGCATCCAGGTGCTCTCCGCCCGGCTGGGCAGGCCCTGGCAGGACTGGCGCCTGGTATCCGCCCACGGGACAGACTGTGATGCGGTGACCGCTGTGATGGGAGCGCAGCCGGTCTTTTTCCTCACCGGCGGGAAACTGACTCCCGCAGAACTCTGCGGACAGCTGAAGGAAGCCGGACTGGGAGACCTGCAGGTCTCCGTGGGGGAACGGCTGACCTATGAAGACGAACGGATCCTGACCGGCAGTGCGGCAGAATTCGCGGAGAAGTCCTTCGCGCCCCTCTCGGTCATGCTGGCTGAGCCGGCCTCCTGGTCCGGCGATCTGACCCCGGGCATCGATGACAGTGAATTCATCCGGGGCCAGGTGCCCATGACCAAACAGGATGTGCGGGCAGCGGTCTTAGGACATCTTCAGATCCGCAGGACCGACCGGGTCTGGGATGTGGGCGCGGGGACAGGCAGTGTCTCTGTTGAGATGGCCATGAAAGCCTCCGCCGGCCGGGTCTGGGCGGTGGAACGGGGCAGCGAGGGCTGCGACCTGATCCGGCAGAACCGGGAAAAATTCGGGGTCTGGAACCTGATCCCCGTGGAAGGCGCCGCGCCGGAGGCCCTGGCAGACCTTCCCGCGCCGGACCGGGTCTTCATCGGCGGTTCCAGCGGAAACCTGACGGAGATCATCCATGCTGCGCTGGAGAAGAATCCGGATGCGAGGATCTGCGTCTCCGCCATCGTGCTGGAGACCCTGCAGGAGGCCGTCACGGCCATGGACGCCGCGGGGCTTGACCCGGAGATCACCCATGTCTCGGTCAGTACCGCGCGGAAACTGGGCGCAAAACATATGATGATGGCAGGCAATCCCATCTACATCATCACAGGAGAGCGAAAGGGATAAGGAGCGGAAATGCTGAAATTCATGATCACAGCTGCATCTTCGAACAGCGGCAAGACGGCCGTCACCTGCGGTCTGCTGGCCCTGCTCAGGCGCAAGGGACTTGATCCCTGCGCTTTTAAGTGCGGTCCGGACTATATCGATCCCATGTTCCACCGGTCAGTGCTGGGCATTGAAAGCAGCAATCTGGATGTGTTCCTGGCCGGAGAGGACGGCGTGCGGGATGTTTTTGCCCGGGGATGCGCGGGACATGACGCGGCAGTCTGCGAAGGGGTCATGGGATACTATGACGGCATGACGCAGGGGAAGATGAAGGCATCCGCCCGGGCCAGCGCGTGGCATGTGGCCAGTCTTCTTCAGATCCCGGCCATTCTGGTCCTGCGTCCCAAAGGAGCGGCTCTGACCCTGGCAGCGGTGATCCGGGGGCTGGCGCAGTTCCGGACCCCCAGCAGGATCTGCGGCGTGATCTTCAATGACTGCAGCGAGATGTATTACCGGATGTACGCCCCCGTCATCGAAGCGGAAAGCGGCATCCCGGTGCTGGGATATCTGCCCCACATGGAAGAGGCAGTTTTCGAGAGCCGGCATCTGGGACTCATGACGGCAGAGGAGATCCGGGATCTGGCGGACCGCATCGACCGGATCGGCGCCCGGATGGAGGAGACCATCGATTTTGGGCGGCTGATGGAGATGACAGATCAGGGAACGGCGGACAGCGAAAAAGCCGAAGACCTGGCGGACGCGCGATGTGTTAGCGTCGGCGGAACAGCTGATGAGAAAACCGCAGAGGAGAAGGCGTCGGGCGCCGGACCGGGGACAGGAATCCCCATTGCGGTGGCCCGGGATGAAGCCTTCAATTTCATCTACGCGGAGACCATCCGGGCCCTGGAGGATGCGGGAGCGGAGATCCGGTATTTCAGCCCCCTGCGGGATCAGACCTTGCCGGAGGGCATCTGCGGTCTCTATCTGCCCGGGGGATATCCGGAGCTGTATGGACAGCAGCTGGCAGAGAATGAAGCCATGCGGTCCTGCATCCGGCAGGCCGTGGAAGGGGGACTTCCCACCATTGCGGAGTGCGGCGGATTTCTGTATCTGTCCCGGAGTCTGGCGGATGCGGACGGAAAGACCTGGCCCATGGCCGGAGTCCTTTCCGGTCACGGAGCAGGCACGGGAAAGCTGGTCCGGTTCGGTTACGGGACCATCAGCTGCAGCGAGAGGAGCATGCTCTTTCGTCC
>CAMNJK010000078.1 GCA_946541435.1 uncultured Bacillota bacterium | reverse complement strand
CCTGACGGGACCCGGATCGATGCCGGCGTCCCGTTTTTTGTGTGTCGGATGATCTGCCATCCTTGTCCGGTGACCTGCCATCCGGCGGTTGATTTCGGCGGCAGGATATACTATTCTATAAGACAGGCATGAAAAGCATGATATGTCAGAAGGAGGTAGCAGCCGCGTGAACTATATCGTCATGGATCTGGAATGGAATCAGTCGGGAACAAGGTACAGAGCGGAGAGAAACGGTGTCCGCCTGAATGGTGAAATCATTGAGATCGGCGCCGTTCGCGTCAACGAGGACATGGAGATCCTGGAACGGTACTGTGAATTCGTGAAACCGGAATGTTACCAGAAGATGAATCGCAATGTAACGGAACTGACAGACATCACGGATGAGATGATCGCCAGGGGCAGACCCTTCCGGGAGGTCATCACAGAGTTCCTGACCTGGTGCGGGGAGGACGCCTTCCTGACCTGGAGCGAAAACGACATCATCATGATCGAGGACAATATGCTCTTTCACGGGATGGATATCGACGGGCTGCCCAAGTGCTATGACATGCAGCTTCTCTTTGATGATCAGATCACCCAGGAGGACCGGTCCTTTGCTTTGAGTTATGCCATGTGGAAGTTCGATATCCGGCCTGAGAGAAGTCACGACGCGCTCAATGACGCCATCAACACCGTGGAGGTGCTGAAGCGGCTGGACCTCAGCGAGGGATTTGAGGAGTATGAGATCTGATGGGAAAACGGCCGCAGGACAAAGGGCCTGAAAGGGCCGGATCCCGGCGAAAGATTTGAAGAGTATGAAAGCTGATTTGGAGAAGGACAAGAGTGCAAAGGCTGGCGAGACCCTGAACGCCATCGACCGCCGACATTTTCTGAAAACCGTTGCGATGGTAGCGGCGCCCATTGCCCTGCAAAGTCTGATCGGTTCCAGTCTGAATCTGGTGGACAATCTGATGATCGGGCACCTGGGGGAACTGTCGCTGAACGCGGTGGGTGTTTCGGTGCAGATCTTTTTTGTTTACTGGATGGTGGTCTTCGGTTTTGCCAGCGGGGCCGCCACATTCATTTCCCAGTTCTACGGTGTCAGGGATTTCGCCAATATCCGCAGATCCTGCGGTTTCACTCTGACTGTGGCCTTCAGCGTGGGGGTCCTGTTTTTCCTGGCCGCAGTTCTGTTCCCCCAGTACATTCTGCGGGTCTTTACCCGTTTCCCTGAGGTCATCGATGTGGGCACGGTCTATGTGAGGACCGGGGCTCCCTGTTTCCTTCTGGTGCCGGTGATCCAGACCCTTACGGTCACGCTGCGCGCCACACAGCAGACCGTCCAGCCGCTGATCTCCAGCGCGGCAGCCCTCTGCCTCAATACCTTCATGAACTACGTGCTGATCTACGGACATTTCGGCGCGCCGGCCATGGGTGTGGCGGGGGCAGCCCTGGCCACCGTGATCTCCAGGTGTGTGGAACTGGCGATCATCCTGTTCCTGGTCTTCGGCAGGCGCAATGTCATCGCCGGGCCTCTGCGGGAATTCTTCGGATTCGGCCGGCAGCTGGCAGGGCGGATCGTCAGAAACGCCATCCCCACCACCATCAATGAAAGCATGTGGGGCCTGGGAACGTCTCTTTATGTGGCGGCTTTCGCCAGGATCTCCATCACTTCCGGCGCGGCGGTCCAGGCCTGCAATACCATCAACAGTCTGTTCTCCATGGCGGCCTTCAGCATCGGGGACGCGGTGCTGATCCTGGTGGGGCAGAAACTGGGCGAGGGCAGGAAAGAAGAAGCCTATGAGATGTCCAGGATCCTGATGAAGCTGGCGGTCCTCATCGGTCTGGCCCTTGGCGCGCTGACCATCTGTTTCGGAAAACCGATCCTGAGTCTGTTTGATTTCTCAGCGGAGGGCGCTGCCGATGCCTGGTATATCCTGCTGGTCTACGCCTGCACGCTCTTTATCGATGTCTACAACGGCGCCATGGTCACCGGTGTGCTGCGCTGCGGCGGGGATACCCGGTTCGCCATGATCGCGGAGGTGGGCGCCGTCTGGCTCATCGGGGTGCCTGCAGCCTTCATCACGTCTCTCTGGCTGGGCTGGCCCGTCTGGGCGGCGGTGCTGTCCGTGAAACTGGAGGGCGCCGTCAAGTTCGTCGTGCTCACCGTAAGGTATCGCAGCAAAAAATGGCTGAACACGGTGATCGAGGGAATCTGAAGGCCGCCTGTTACTGATCCGCCGCTTCGTAGATCATGTCCTCCAGCGCGCTGCCGCAGATCTGATCCGGATCTGCGGCGGGATCGATCCATGCGCCGATCTGCTGCGCCGGCAGGATGACCGGCATCCGGTCATGGATGAAGGCTATGTTTTCGGCCGGCGGCCGGGTCAGTACGACGAAGCGGGGGAAGCCCTCTTCCATGCGGTAGAGTCCGCCCAGCCAGGTGACCGTGGAGCCTGTGGGCTGGATGGCGTATTTCCGGCCGGTCTTTTTTTTGCCGTCCGGCGAGGTGAAATGCTCCCATTCGAAGTAGTAGGAAGCTGGGATGACACACCGGTGCTGCCGCCAGGCATCCCGGAAACTGGGCTTCTGCGCGGCGGTCTCGGATCTGGCGTTCAGAATGGTGGAAATGGAGTCGCCCCGCATGCCGCTGATACGGAAACCCCATTTCATGGGGAAGACCGCCCGGCCGCCGGCTTTCGCTGTGGCGATGACCGGCACCACATTGGTGGGATAGATCTCACCGGACCGGGTCATGGGGTCGCCCGCCCGCATGAATTTCTCAGCCAGGGCGCTGTTCTCTGCAGCAGCGACGATCTCCTGCAGCTCTTTGTCACTGATATCGATAAAAAAACGGGTACACATCTCATACCTCCCAGTGGATACTTCACTCTGCCCGGTGGATACTTCGTTCGCCGCCTCATACCCATAGGGCATTTTCTTCGCGGCAATGGCTTCGCTGAATCCCCTCAGCGCGTCAAAAGGGCTGAAGATCTTCGCCCGGCGTGACAGGGGCATGGCCGGATGCCGGATCGAAAAGGCGTCCAGCGGTCCGTGGACCGGCCGGCCCCGGCGGACGACTTCTCCGTAGCGAAAGCCCCGGGGGATCTTCTGATCATTCATTTCCGGTGCCCTCCGATCTGCGCGTTCCGCTCCAGCGCCGTGCCGCCCCGGCGCAGGTTCATGCCTTTGAAAACGGCGTTGGAACCGTATCTGCGGCGCACATCAAGCATGGCCCCCTGGATCTGCTGTTCCTGTGCCCGCTTCCGGTAATCCGTGAAGAGATCCAGCTGGAAAACCCCTTCGTTGATCTGCGTATCGCAGGCGCAGAGACCCAGGCGGCGCTGCAGAAGGCGCCGGTCGCACCTGCGGTCGTACTGCCGCAGGATGGCGGGCGCGACCTCGCAGACCGCGCTTGTTTCTGAGGCCAGCCGCGCCGTGCCTCCGGCGTGCCGGGGGTGGAGCCTTCCATAGAAGTCCATGCTTACCGGACCGGAATAGGCGGGGACCTTCTCCAGACTCTTGTAATCAAAGGCCACATACCAGGTAAAAACCTTCGAGACCAGATTCTTTGAAAACAGGTCTGCGCAGAGCACGTCGATCATTTCCGCGATCACAAGCCGCGCCTCACAGTATTCATACGGCCGGGGGAGTACCTGACCATGGGACAGACTGCGGGCATCACTTCGGTAGCCCTTGATGTCGGTCATGGTGACGGGCTCGATCCCCCAGGCGTGATCGATCAGGATCTCCGCATCGATGCCGAAGTTCCTGTAAAACCATTCCTCGTCGACCTGGGAGCGGGCAGCCACATCGCCCATGGTGAACATGCATGCCTTCTGCAGCCGGCGGGATTTTCCGGGACCGATCTGCCAGAAATCCGTCAGGGGACGGTGGTCCCACAGCAGGTATTTATAGCTTTCCTCGTCCAGCTCCGCGATGCGGACGCCGTCTTCATCCGGTTCTGACTTCTTCGCCACAATGTCCATGGCGACCTTGGCCAGGTACATATTGCTGCCGATGCCCACCGTGGCAGTGATCCCGGTGACAGACAGCACATTCCGCAGGATGGTCCGCGCCATGATATGGGCGGGGGACAGGCCAGCCTTTGCAGACTCCCGGCGGTAAAAATGCAGGTAACCGGTGCAGTCGATGAAGGCTTCATCGATGCTGTAGACGTGGATGTCCTCCGCTGCCGCGTACTTCAGGTAGATGCTGTAGATCGTTGCCGACACCTGTTCGTAGTCAGCCATGTGGGGCGGCGCGATGATGTAATCCACCTTGACGTGGTGCATGGCTTCATATTTGCGGATGGCCTGCTTCGCCTCAAAAAGACGGGGCCGTCCGGGAACACCGATGGCTTTGAGGGCGGGGGAGACCGCCAGGCAGATGGTCTGGTCGGACCGGCTCTCATCTGCCACCAGGAGCTTTGCCTGCAGGGGATCCAGCCCCCGGCGGACACATTCCACGGAGGCGTAGTATGACTTCAGGTCGATACAGATATAAGCGCGCGGGCCGGTGGATCCGAAACGTTTCTCGCATGTCATGATTGTTTCCTTTCCTGATCATAGTTATCTGTGTCTTCCCGTTTCCTGCCTGTTTCTTCCCGCAAAGAACGTGTGTTCTTATTCTAGATCATGAAGAGGTCTGCGTCAAGTCAAAAATGCGTGATCTGTGTTTCTGTGCTATAATCATCGAAGACGTTTTGGATTTTCCGGTCAGAAGGGAGCTGCAGGAAAAAGATGATCATCTATTTTACCGGAACAGGAAACAGCCGCTTCGTGGCGGAGAGGATCGCAGAGGTCACAGGGGATAAGGTCCTGGACGCTGCGCAGTACACCCGCATCCGTGAGACGGCGGCGTTTACAGAGGACAGCAGATATATATTTGTGGCGCCCACGTATATTTCCGCGCCGCCGGCGGCGTTCATGGAATTTATCCGCGGATCCATTTTTCCGGATGATGCCAAGGCATATTTCATCATGACGGCAGCGGGAAGCATGAGTGTCAGTCCGGCCTTCTGTGAACAGATCGCCGCTGACAGGGAGTTTACATACATGGGGACGGCTGAGGTGATCATGCCGCAGAACTACATCGCCTATTTCCGTATGGGGACACCTGAGCTGAACCGCGGGAAAATAGAGTCCGCCCGTCAGAGGATCGAAGAGCTGAGCGGGATCATCAACGCCGGTCAGCGATTCCCCGAAACCAGGCTGAAGCGATGGGAATATATTTCTGTAAAAAGCATCTTCAAAACATATTACCGGGTCTTCATGTCGGCGAAGCCGTTTCGTGTTACAGAAGGATGCGTGGGCTGCGGCAGATGCGCCCGGATCTGTCCCCTGGGAAACATCGAAATGAAGTCCGGCCGTCCGGTCTGGGGAAAAGCGTGCACCCACTGCATGGGATGCATCAATCTCTGCCCGGAGGAGGCCATTGAATTCGGTCGGCTGACCAGGAACAAGCCCCGCTATCACGGACCGGGCAAGTGATGGAATGCAGACCGGTCGATTGACGGAATACAGTAGAAAGGAAAACAGCAATGAACAAGAACGTAACGATCTTTACCGCCGTTCTGGCAGTGGTCTTCGGCTTGCTGCTGGGTCTGGCGAAGTCAGAGGATAAAAACTATTCATACGAAGTGGGAAGGAAACGCAGAGGCTGAGACCGGGCGGCGCCAGCCTTTGTATGTCTTCAGCCGCGGATCTTTCCTACCAGAACTTCGCTTCGGTCATTGACGCCGATGACTTTTTCCCCGGCGGCGCGAAGGTCGCTGACCCAGCGGACGATCTCTTCCGTGATCTCTTCCCCCGGGCAGACCAGGGGAATGCCGGGAGGATAGGGAATGATGGAGCCGGCGCAGACGCGGCCTGCGGCCTGCAGGAGCGGCACGAATTCTTTGTCCTCGGGAATCTGGCGGAGGGGCCCCGGCAGGGGCGCCGGCGCGGCACCGGCTGCAGACTTGGCACCATCTGCCGGCTGTCCGGCAGATCCCGCAGTATTTGAATGCGCGTTCACAGGGCGGCGCGCCGACGCGATCTTCTGCAGGGCGCGGACGGTCCGTTCCATATCCGCCCGGGTATTGCCGATGCCGGTCATGAGCATCAGAATATTTCCGGTGTTGAGCTCGGAATAGATGCCTTCGCTTATGAGCAGATTCTCCAGCGCCGCGCCGGTCAGGCCCAGGGCGCTCATATCCAGATTGATCTTTGTCCGGTCCAGTCCCGGAGCATCCAGCAGGGTGAGTCCGTCGATCCCGGCGGCTTCCCGGTAGAACCAGTCCACATTCTCACGCCACTCACCGATGGCTTCTTTGCCGTGCTCCAGCAGCAGATCCGCGTTCAGGTCCAGAAAACCCATCAGGATATAGGAGGGGCTGGTGCTCTGGATCGCCTGCAGTTTATCCTCCAGGACATAACGGTCCACCCGGTGGGAGCACAGGTTGAGGACAGCGCTCTGGGTGAGGGAGGCCAGCGTTTTGTGGATGCTCCCGATGATCAGGTCCGCGCCGGAATCCTCCGCCGCGGCAGGCATACCTTCGCCATATCCGAACCGATGGAAGAATTTCAGATGGGCGCCGTGGGCCTGGTCAACGATCAGCACTTTTCCGGCCGCATGGACAATGGCGGCGATCTCTTTGATATCACTGCAGATGCCGTAGTAATTGGGACTGGGCAGGATGACCGCGTCCGCGTCCGGCGCTTCCTGAAGGCAGCGGCGTATCTCCTCCGGGGAGACACCGCCTGTGATGCCCGGACCCGGCAGAAGCTCGGGATGGGCGTAGACTGGGGTGATCTGTCCCAGGGTGAGGGCGTTGAAAACGGATTTGTGGCAGTTGCGCGCCATGATCAGTTTGCCGCCGGGCCGGACAGTGGCCAGAATGGAGGCGATGATGCCGCCGCTGGTGCCGTTGATCAGAAGATAGGAATGGTCCGCGCCGTAGAGAGACGCGTATTTTTCCTGGGTGTTCCGGATGATGCCCTCTGCCTGGAAGAGGTTGTCAGCGCCGGGGATCTCCGTAATATCGCAGTCCGCGATGTGGTCCAGAAAATCCCCGCAGCCGTAGCGGCGGAAGATATCAGAGCCCTTGTGACCCGGCATGTGGAATGACACCGGTTTTTTTGATGCGTGATCCAGAAGAAATCGTCTCATGATGCGGTCCTTTCCTGTGGTTGAAGTGCGGCTGCGGCCGGTTTGCCG
>CAMNJK010000077.1 GCA_946541435.1 uncultured Bacillota bacterium | reverse complement strand
GGAACCTGTCTCGCATCCGCTTCAGGTTCTGTGATATACTGGCCTCAGGAAACGCCCGGCAGTCGCCCGGACAGAAATGAAGAGCAGCTGAAAAGAAAGGACAGACTTATGGGTTCATTGGATGGACTAAAAATACTGGATTTCTCCACTCTCCTGCCCGGTCCCTACGCTTCGCTGATGCTGGCGGACATGGGGGCGGAGGTGCTGAAGATCAGTTCCGCGGGCAAATACGATCTGGTGCAGGACTACGGCGCCCGCATCGAAGGCACCGACATCTCCGCCTGCCAGGCCTGGCTGGGACGCAACAAGAAGACCATGTTCCTGAATCTCAAGACCCCGGAGGCTTTACAGATCGTCCGGCAGCTGATCATGGAGTATGACATCATCCTGGAACAGTTCCGGCCCGGGGTCATGCAAAAGCTGGGGCTGGGTTATGATACGCTCAGGGAGATCAATCCCCGCCTCATCTACTGTTCCCTCACCGGCTACGGACAGACCGGCCCCCTGCGGGACGCTGCCGGGCATGACATCAACTACATGTCCCGCAGCGGGATCATCTCCCATGCGGGCAGGCAGGAGGGCGGCCCCTCACTGATGAATTTTCAGATCGCGGACATCGCCGTGGGATCCCTGAATTCTGTGATCGGGATCCTGGCCGCGGTCTACCGCCGGGAGCAGACCGGCCGGGGCCAGTACATCGACATCGCCATGCTGGACGGATGCGTTCCCTTCAACAGCCTGGACGGCGCGGATTTCCTGGTCTCCGGCAGGCAGCCGGAACGGGAAGGCCAGCTTTTGAACGGCGGCTGTATGTATGATTATTACGAGACCAGCGACGGCGGCTATATGAGTGTCGGTGCTCTGGAGCCCAAATTCTGGGCGGCTTTCTGCCGGGCCATCGGACGGGAGGACCTGATCAGCGGAACTGTGCGGCCGGACAATACGCCGGCGGTCAAGGAAGAGATCCGCGGGATCTTCCGCACCAGGACCCGGGAGGAATGGACGAAGATCTTTTCCGAAACCGATGCCTGCGTCCAGCCGGTGCTGGATCTTCGGGAAGCCCTGCTGGAAGATGAACAGATCCGGGCCAGGGAAATGGTGGTGGAAGTCGGCCTGCCTTTGCATGAAGATGTGAAGGTGAAGCAGATGGGGACCGCCGTCAGACTCAGCGAGACCCCCTGCGAATACCGGCATGCCGGATACCCGCTGGGTCATCACACCCGGGAGATCATCGAATCTCTGGGGCTGGACTACGAGGCGCTGGCTGCCAGGGGCGTCTTCGACTGAGGGCGCCCATTCCGTCTTCGATTGAAGGCGCTCATTCCAACGAACATACGCCGGCAAGAAAAAACCCTCCGATGTTGACGGAGGGTTTTTTGATGGACCCGAAGCGCCGGGCCCGATGATCCTTCTTTTTATTCTTCTTCCAGAATGAAGTCCTCGGAGTCGTCGAAGGGGATCTCCTTGGTGCCGAAGAGGTAGGTGACGAAGCCCGCGATCCGTCCGGTGACGAAAGCCACGATGATGGTGGTGATCATGGCCAGGATCTGGACGCCGAATCCGCCGGTGACACAGATGGCGGAGAGGCCGCCCACCAGACCGGAGTATCCGTGCAGGTTCTGTACGCCGCAGGTGTCATCGCCCTTGATCAGGTTGCAGATCCGGGGCGCGATGAAGTTGTATCCCGCAGTGGTGACCAGACCGGCGACGATGCCGATCAGCATGGCAAAACCGGGGTTGACACTGCTGCAGGCGGAACCGATGGCAACGCCGCCGGCCAGCGCCGCGTTGGCGATATCCTCGATCTCCACCTTGCCGCGGAACCACTTGGAGAAGACATAGGTCGAGAGCGTGGAGCCGCAGAGGGCCAGCACCGTGTTGATGGCGGTCAGGGTCGCCAGATCGCCGGAGACCACAGAGCTGGTGAAGGAGGGCCAGAAGAGCCAGAGGACCATGCTGCCCAGCAGGCAGAATTCGTTGCTGGTCTTGTCCATTTCAACCTCGTGTTTCCCTGCGAATTTCTTTCTCGTGGTGGCCACCATGCCCAGGCCGAAGAAGGCGCCGAAGGCGTGGATGGCCACGGAACCGCCGGTGTCCAGGAAGCCCTGATAGAGACCGCTGTCCAGCAGCAGCCACTCGTTCAGGGTGTAGGCCGGAACGAACAGGACGGACATGATGAAGTACTGGTCCATGGTCAGCTTGCCCAGCACCGCGCCCATGGCGATCAGAAGGCTCGCGCCGGCAAATTCCGCGAACAGGAGCCCTCCCATGCTGCAGGCGTCGAATTCCTCCCCGAAGCTCTTGATGATCATGTACATGGGGATGGAAACGCTGACGGCCAGCATGGTGGCGGTCAGTGTGGTGAATTCATGCTTTCTGGTAAACACCATCAGGAATCCGAAACCCAGCAGCAGCATGGCAAGGATATCGATGGATTTGCTGCATGTGATGGCATCGTAGATGATCTGCGTCTGCTGATCCACGGGAAGATCCGTGCTGGTCAGATGCTGGAAGCCCTCGCTCACATTGCTGTTGATTCCGGGCATAAAAAGAACCGCCATCAGAACGGTCAGAATCAGGAACACCACCAATAGGACGGGGTTCCGGGAAGATTTGTTGTGCATTTTCAGTTTCCTCCTTCTCCGGATGCATTTCCGGGATCCGAGTAACCAACCCTGGTTGCTCTGCAATAAGATGACCCGTCTAATATAACACCGGCGGGAGGAAAAGTAAATAGATATGGGAACAGGCATGTTTCCCGTATGGCTGGCGACTGTCCTTCGCAAAGGCTGGCCGGGCCCCGGTTCAGCCTTCAGACATCAATCCTCGAACATGGGCCCGTCCACCGTCAGCGTGGCAGGCTGATACTGCTCCAGGTGCCTGCCCAGCACATTCTCGTCCTTCTTCGTCTCCCGGTAGACCCAGGTGCTGAGCAGAAGATCGTGACGCTTGCAGTAGGTGTAGTATTTTTTCTTCAGGATGTCCTTGTTGACGCTGACGCCCGTGAAACCCTTGTGACGGGCTCTTTTGAAGGCCTTCAGGCCCTTGCCCCGGTTGCTGTAGCTGATGAGGTAGGCGCTGGTGGGTTCCACGCCGTAGGTGCCCCGGCAGTAGCGCAGGGCCCTGGCCAGGACCTTGGCGTGAAAGGAGATCAGCCTGCAGTTGTCCAGAGTGACGCCGCCGTCCATCTGATAGACCATATCGATGACCCGGCGCAGGCATGCGTTGGACATTTTCTTATCTTTGAGTTCGATGACAGGCACCATGCCGTAATTCTGACAGATATCGAGATATTCCTGGAAGAAGCAGACTTTCGAGAGCCGGCTGTCGGACCGGATCTCCCCTGCCGTCATGGACCGGACCTTTCGGTCCACGTCAAAGACCCGCTGAAAGGAATTGTCGTGACTGATCACCACATCGTATTCCCCATCGGCGTCGTGTTTCGTTTCCCACACATCGCATTCGCAGCCCCAGAATCCGTACTCGCCGGCCAGGCGAAAAGCCCTGGCCGTGTTCTCTTTCGCCAGGGTATTGAGGCCCCGGTGGGCGATCCAGTCTGCCTCCGTCCGGCCCTTATGATAAACGGTGAGCTTCCTGATCCCGGTCACTCCCGATCCGTCCGCAGCGGACGCTGTGATCCGGGCCGTGCCCGGGGAAAGGGTCTTCACCAGGCCATTCTGGTCCACCGTGGCCACACTGGTATCGCTGGACTGCCAGACCACCTGCTGGTCTGCCTTCGCAGGCTTCACCGCCGCGGTGAACTCCAGGGACCGGCCAGGTTTTGCATATCTGTAACCGTCGACGGTGATGGTTCTTACCATTGTCATCTCGATCTCAGCAGCCATGACCTTATCTGTCTTCACCGTCATGGCGGTATTCAGGATCAGACTGACGATCAGAATGCTTATGGTGACGACTCTCGCGCTCTTCATGGCTTCCTTCCTTCTCCTGCGGTGCAGGGGAACGCTGCCACTGGTCGTCACGTATGAATTCCAGCAAAGCCTGAGCAGCCACTCTTATTTCATCGCCTTCCGGGTCGAGTCCTAGATGCGTGAATGCTTCGCCGATGAAAACGTTATTTCTTTTTAATCCCTCGAATACTTCGTCAATGATGGGACCGCAGATCTCCTGCTGCTGCATGGGTCCGAAGGGGTTGGCGAAGTAGGTCTCCGACAGGCCCGTCTCCTGGGTCGTTCCCTTGGCCATGCGCCGGCCGCGGACGAAGATCTCCTTGGCCTCTTCCAGGTCATCGATCCTGCGCAGGCCCACGGCATCATCATAGTTGTTGGCGTAGGCGAACAGGTCGATGGTATGGTTCTGGGTGACCAGGGAATAGGGAGCCGCCGGGGTGATGACCCGGGCGTTGGACTGGTCGGGATTGAAGAAGATGGACCGATGGATATCCCGGTAGGGAGCGCCGGGCTCCAGATCATCCAGCCGGATGAAGGCGCCGATCTCCGTGCCCTGGGCCACCGGGATCCCGTTCTCCAGATGGAAGGTCCCCATGTCGTCAAAGATGATCTCCATCCGTTTGATCTCATCGCTGGCCAGGGACTTCAGGGCCTCGATGGTCTCGGATTTTCCGGCGCCGGAATCGCCCATCAGGCAGATCCCCTTCTGCCGGCCGTCCTTCAGCACCACATTGATGAAAGCGCCGTGGATGGGCAGCCAGCCCTGGTCCATCATGGCCACGTTGTGCAGGGTCAGGACCATTTTTTTCATATAACCGAAGTACTCTACCTTCCGGCCGGAGGATACGCTGCCCACCCAGAGGTCCTCATCCTGATCGTGGTAGAAGGTGCACTTCTCCTGTCCGTCCGGATTGCCGAAGATCACGATGCCGTCGGGCCTCTTCGCGGCTTCCTCCGCTGTGGCCAGCTCGAACAGGTTGGCGCAGGAAATGCCGTTGGCCATATAGTCTCTGTGGAAGCAGATGAAGAACATGAGGCCGCCCACCTTGGCCGGATAGCAGAAGTACTCCGAGGGATCCGCGTCGAAGGTGAAGGCGGGGTTCTTGGCCACCTCTTCAAACATGCCCTCCCGTTTGTTGGACCGGGGGTGCAGGATGGTGGGCGTGCGGAGCATGACCGAATCAATGAACATGATCTCCTTCAGGAAACTGTACCGTTCGCTGAGGTCGATGGATTCATTGTAATAGCAGGCGATGCCGGCGTTGGTGCCGGACTGCTGCTGGCGAAGCACCTTGTTGATGCGGCCGCTCAGGGTCTGCTCGATCTGGCGGAAGGTGTTCCGCACCAGATCATTGAAATGGGAATCCCGCTCCACGAAGGCCGCCGATTCGGTGTCGCTGACCCGGTTGGTGGTCACGGAATACCGCTGGTGATCTCTCCAGAAATCGAACATGCCCTCCACAAACTGCAGGGCGCTGTCCGTATCATCCAGATAGGGATTCTCGATCTCCTCCATATCAAATACGATCACCGTTCTGGCCAGGCGGCAGAGTTCTTCCGCTGCCTCCTCCTCATTCCGGCCCGCGCAGGCCCACTGGTAGAGATCCGGGTCCTTCTTCTCCAGATGCTTCATGTACTGGAGCATCACCCGCCGGAACTCCGGCGATTTGATGAGCCCGGACTTGGTGGTGGGCAGGGCCAGGTCAAAATTCAGTATGGCGATGTCGTCTGTCAGATGCATCGTTTCTTTCATATATGTTATCCTCCTCTGTCAATTCCATAGGTCTGTCTGTTCTGTCGCCAGCAGATAATTGATGAACTGCTGGGCGGTCCTGCCGGAAAGGCCTCCGTGGGCCAGTTCCCATTTGTTCGCTTCCGCCATCAGTTCTTCATCCGGCGTCGTGATGCCGGCGCGGCGCGCCAGCTGGATCACGATATCGTAGTATTCTCTGGTGTTGGGTTTCATGTAGCTGATGGTCACGCCGAACCGCTGGACCAGGGAAAGCTTCTCCTCCACCGTGTCCGAATGATGCTTGTCGTTCTGATAATCCTCATCGTTGCGGTCGGACCAGTTCTCCCGGATCAGGTGTCTGCGGTTGGAAGTGGCGTAGACCAGCACGTTCTCCGGCCGGGTCTCCACGCCGCCCTCGATGACCGCCTTCAGGTACTTGTACTCGATCTCATGCTCCTCGAAGGACAGGTCATCCATGTAGATGATAAAGCGGTAATTCCGGCTTTTGATCCTGGCGATGACCGCCGACAGATCCCGGAACTGGTGCTTGTAGATCTCGATCATCCGCAGTCCCTGATCGTAGTACTGGTTGGCGATGGCCTTGATGCTGGTGGACTTGCCGGTGCCGCTGTCTCCGAAGAGCAGGACGTTGTTGGCCCGCCGCCCCCGGACAAAGGCTTCCGTATTGTGGATCAGCTTCTCCTTCTGGATCTGGTATCCCACCAGGTCGTCCAGGGTGACTGCATCCATATTGTTGATGGGCAGGAACCGCACGCTGCCGTCCGGCTCCTCCGCGATGCGGAAGGCCTTGTTCATGCCGAAGGCGCCCACGCCGTAATCCCGGTAGAATTCCGTCACGATATCGAAGAACTCAGCTTCATCCGCAGCTGCGGCCAGCTTTTGCGAGAGCATCCGCACCTTGCTGCTGACATTGCGGTTGTACATGAGCTCCGTCTTCTGAATGGCCCGGTAGCTGCAGATCATGGAGAAGCACCGGATCCCCAGCGCCTCCTCGATGGGCCGGAAATCAAAAGTGAAGAGTCTCTGCATGATCCTGAAATCGCTGCGGACCAGATCATTGACGCTGCCGTTTCCGGCGCCCACTTTCTCGCAGGTCAGGGAGAAGGGATTCTCATCCATCATCAGATAATAGGTCAGGTAGTCCTGCCACAGGTTGCCGTCAAAACCATATTCCGTTGCCACTCTGAGAATCTGTTTGACCAGGGCGTTGGCTTCCCGCGTCAGCTCCGTACTGTCATAATCCTCTTCTTCGAACCTGCGGAACAGTTCTCCCATCCGGTACAGGATGCTTTGCCTGTCCGGATCGCCGTACATCAGCAGCTGTGCAATTTCCCGATACATCAGTTTCTCCTTTCAAAGGGACTTTTCTTCACAGGCCCTGTCAGAACCGGCCCCGCAGCGCAGGATAGAAGCTGCGCCATTTCTCATATTTTCTGTCATACATGGCGATGAGGTCCGGATCCGGTTCCCCCCGCCGGGTGACACGGGCGATGGATGCGGCCGCCGCGCCCACGCTCTCGAAGGACCCGCAGCCCACCGCCGCCAGGATC
>CAMNJK010000076.1 GCA_946541435.1 uncultured Bacillota bacterium | reverse complement strand
TTGCAAAGGCTGGCCGGGTCCTTACACCCCAACCTTCCGGCAGAGGCCGGCGATGACGCAGGTCTCGCAGCCGGGTTTCCGGGCGCTGCAGCAGCGGCGGCCGTGGAAGATGATGGTGTGGTGGGCTTCGGTCCAGCGGTCCTCCGGCAGGATGTCCATCAGGGCGTATTCCGTTTTCAATACGTCCTTTTCGTCGGCCAGGCCGATCCTGTTGGATACACGGAAGACATGGGTGTCCACGGCGATGCGCTGGTGGCCGAAGCCCTCTGCCAGGACCACGTTGGCGGTCTTTCTGCCCACGCCCGGCAGGGCCACCAGGGCATCATAATCCTCAGGGACGATCCCGTCATGTTTTTCGCAGAGCTCCTGGGACAGGCGGATGATGTTTTTTGATTTGGTCTTGTACATGCCGATGGTCCGGATCAGCTCGATCACATCGTCCTGGCCAGCCTTTGCGAGGGCGAAGGCGTCCGGGTACCTGGCGAAGAGGCCGGGGGTGACCTTATTGACGCTCACGTCGGTGGTCTGGGCGGACAGGACAACACTGATCAGAAGCTGGAATGTGGTGCCGAAATCCAGGGCGCAGGTCGCTTCGGGGTATTCTTTTCGCAGCAGGTCCAGGATCTCCGTGACCTCTGCCGGTGTAAATCTCTTTTTTGCCATTGCAACTCCTCCGTATCTGAGCTGATTCAAATATAACACAGATCATCCGGATGTGTGCTGAATGTTTCCATATTAATGTGAAGAAGTGTCAGAAATCATGAAGAACCAGTAGTATTTCAGATTGGTTCGTGATACAATAACTGGTGTATAGGGCATGGGGGAGACCCTGTATCCTGTGACAGATGCATATCATATAACGTCAATATAAATGGAGGTAATACCATGAGCAACGAAAGAGCTTATAACTTCTCGGCAGGTCCGTCCATGCTGCCCCTTCCCGTACTGGAAGACGTCAAAGAAAATCTTCTGAATTACAAAGGCTGCGGTGAGTCCGTCATGGAAATGAGCCATCGTTCCGCGGAATTCAAGCAGATCCTGGCGGATGCGGAAGCGACCCTGCGGGACATCCTGAACATTCCGGACAACTATAAAGTCATTTTCGTACAGGGCGGCGGCACAGTGCAGTTCGCCATGGTTCCGCTGAATCTGGCTGTGAACTCCGGCAAGATCGATTTCGTTGTGACCGGTCAGTGGGCGAAGAAAGCTTATCAGGAAGCTGTGAAGCTGGGATTCGATGCCAAGGTCATCGCTTCCTCCGAAGACGATGTTTACACATGGATCCCCAAGATCACCAAGGATGACATCCGTCCGGACGCGGATTACGTTCACATCTGCTTCAACAATACGATCTACGGAACCCACTACAATTACATTCCGGATACCGGAGACATTCCTCTGGTGGCGGATATGTCCTCCTGCTTCCTCTCCGAGGAATTCGATGTTTCCAAGTTCGGCATCGTCTGGGCAGGCGTTCAGAAGAACGTGGCGCCGGCGGGCATCGCCATCGCCATCGTCCGTGAGGATCTGCTGGGCAAGGCACCGGCCAACATCCCCACATACCTGGACTACAACATTCACGCAGAGAAGGATTCCGCATACAACACACCCAACTGCTGGTCCATCTATGTTTCCGGCGAAGTCTTCAAGTACATCAAGAGCATCGGCGGCGTCGCTGAGATGAACCGCCGCGACATCGCCAAGGCATCCAAGCTCTATGACTTCATCGATGCCAGCGATTACTACAAGTGCCCTGTCCGGAAGGAAGACAGATCTCTCATGAACGTTGTCTTCGTCATCGGCGACAAGGACGTGGAGAAGAAGTTCGTGGCAGAAGCCAAGGCAGCAGGCCTGCACAATCTGGGCGGACACCGGACCGTCGGCGGCATGCGTGCCAGCATCTACAATGCCATGCCGGAAGAAGGCGTGGACAAGCTGATCGAGTTCATGAAGAAATTCGAAGCAGAGAACAAATAACCAGAGGCCATTGCCTTTGAACTACGATTGGGAAGGAAAGCGATGACGAAGAGGTTATCAAACTTCATAGGCGCGATCGTGATCACGGCGCTGCTCCTGACAGGAGCAGTGCCTTCTTTCGCATGGGCGGAGGAAGCGGAAGCGCCGGCCGGCGGATCTGTCGTGCTCCCGGCCATCACCATTGATCAGTCGGATGCTCCCACCATCCACGGCAAGTCCGCCATCATCATGGACGCGGATACCGGAACGGTGCTCTACGAGAAGAACGCGGACCTGACCAGCGAGCCGGCCAGCGTCACCAAGGTCCTGACACTGCTCCTGGCGGTGGAGAGGCTGGACCTGGATCAGGTGGTCACGGTGCCGGAAGATGTGGAGACATCCGGCAGCACCATGTGGCTGGAACCGGGGGAGAAGATCAGTGTGGAGCATCTGCTGTACGGCATGATGCTGGAATCCGGCAATGACGCGGCCCAGGTGCTGGGTCTGGCCATGGCAGACGGTGACATCGATAAATTCGCCGACATGATGAACGAAAGGGCGGAGGAATGCGGCGCCAAAAACTCTGTGTTCCGCAATCCCAACGGCCTGAACGAGGACGCCGACCGGCTGAACTACACCACCGCCAGAGACCTGGCCCTGATCACCCGGGAGGGGATGAATAACCCGCTCTACCGCAAGGTGGTCCGCACGGTCAAGCACGTGGTTCCGGCCACCAACAAGTCCGAGAAACGGACCCTGATCAACAGCAACGCCTGCCTTTGGAATGATGAGCAGACCATCGAAGTGAACGGGAAACAGGTCCCCTTCAAATACAAAGGCTGCAAGGGCGTCAAGACCGGATTCACCACCAGCGCGGGATTCTGTTACGTGGGCGACGCCAAACGCAAGGGCACGGAGTTCATCGTGGTCACCCTGAACTGCCCGGACAGCGCCTCCCGTTTCCAGGACGGCATGGTGCTCTGGGAGTATGCCTTCGGCAAATACGAGACCTACAAGGTCATGAAGAACGGCGAGGTGGCCGGCGTCAGACGTGTCTGGGGCGGCGAGAAGCGCAAGGTGGATGTGGGGATCCGGCGGGATCTGGGCGTCACCATCGAGAAGGGTACGGCAGACCAGCAGGCCTTCACCACGGAATTCCGTCTGGATGAGGATAAGCTGAACGCGCCGGTGGCCGAGGGCCAGAAGATGGGCGAAGCCCTGGTCTTCAACAGCAAAGGCAGGCTGGTGGGCAGGGATGATCTTTATGCCCTGACCGCTGTGGCCGAGGGCGGCCCCCTGTCGAAGATCGGCATCGCGGATGAGGATCTGCCCATCGTATACACCATCGCGGGCCTGGTCCTTCTCCTCATCATCCTGCTCGTCATCAGACGCAGGCGCCATCGGAAGAAAAACAGAAAGAAAAAAAAAGAAAGCATCCGCGGAAAGCTTAACACCATGCGGACTGCCGGCGTGGGCATGACGGCGAAGGAACTGACGGATGTGACCGGGAAGGAAGAGAAGGTTCCCGTTCCCAGGGGACCGGCCAGGATCTCCGATGAGGAGCTTTCGGCCTGGTCCAGCACGGGGCGGCGCAGTCCCGCCCAGCAGGAGAGCCGGTTCAGCGGCGGCAGAAACAGCGGCGGCAGAAACAGCGGCAGGGAGGCCGGCGGCAGCGGAGATGGCGGATCCGGCAGAAGCGGCGGCGCCTCCGCATACAGAGATGACAGACGGGGCGGCGCTTACCGGGATGCGGACACCCCATCCGGCTTCAGAGAGGGCTACAGCACCGACACCAGAAGCGCGGAACGGACGCCTTCCGCCAGACCCACCAATCCCTATCCCATGCCCAAGATGAACATCACCCCGCGCACACCGCTGACGGGAGGCATGGGCGGCCAGCCGTCACGGAGATCGTCCATGTCGGATGAAGAACTCTACCGGGCGCTGGAATCCACAGAAGTCTATGACGCCAACCAGCCGCGGCGCCACGGCAAACTGACGGAGGCGGAGCGGCAGCAGGTCATGCGCGGCGGACGGGATGCCCAAAGGCAGGCCGGGGCCGGGCAGGCTGAATCCGGAAGCGGAAAGAAACCGTCCAGAAGCGATAAGAAACGATTCGGGAGACGCAGGAAAAAGCGCCGCCCCGCAGGAAAAGAGTAAGCGAAGCAGAACAGGCGAGGCAGATCAACCCAAGAAGATGTTCGATATCCAGGAAAACCTGAAAAAACTGCCGGACTGTCCCGGTGTGTACATGCACAAGGACAAACTGGGCAACATCATTTATGTAGGCAAGGCGATCTCCCTGAAGAATCGGGTCCGCCAGTATTTTCAGTCCTCCCGGCATATGGATCCCAAGGTCCGGAGCATGGTGTCCCAGATCGCGGAGTTCGAATACATCAAGGTGGGCAGCGAGATGGAGGCCCTGATCCTGGAGTGCAATCTGATCAAGAAGTACCGGCCCAAGTACAACATCCTGCTGCGGGACGACAAGACCTATCCCTATATCAAGATCACCAATGAGACCTGGCCCAGGATCCTGAAGACCCGGGAGATCAAGCGGGACGGAGGCCGGTATTTCGGACCCTACAGTGACGTGGGCGCGGTGAACCGGATCGTGGATCTGCTGAACTCCAGCTTCGCCCTGAAGCGGTGCTCCGCCGTGGCTTTTCCGCCGGGATTCCGGCCCTGCCTGAACTATCACATCAACCAGTGCCGGGGCGTATGCACCGGTCAGGTGGATCCTGACGCCTACGCAGAGAGCATTGCCGGCGCCACGGAATTCCTGCAGGGACGCAGCAAGAAACTGCAGACCACTCTGCGGGAGAAGATGCAGGCGGCGTCCGAAGCCATGGAATACGAAGAGGCGGCGGTGCTCCGGGATTATCTCCTGGCTGCGGAGTCCCTGTCCGAGACCCAGCGGGTGGTCATGCACCACAGCGAAGAGGCGGATGTGGTCATTCCCGCCAAGGGAACGGAAGAGACCTACATGGCGGTATTTTCTGTGCGTGAAGGAAAGCTGGTGGGCCGGGAGACCTTCGGCCTGGACGCGGGAGAACTGGATACCACGGTGGCCCTGCAGGACCTGAATGGGAAGGACCGGACGGAAGGGGAGCATCAGACCGGTGAGAAGGGCGCGGGAGCAGACCAGGCTCCGGATGCAACGGCAGAAAACGCCTCCTGGGGACCGCTCCTGTCCGCATTCCTGAATCAGCATTACAGTCAGCTGACAGAGCTTCCCAAGGAGATCCTCCTGCCCCAGATGCCAAAGGACGGACCGCTGCTGGAAGAGTTCCTGACCCGTCACGCGGGTCACAATGTGAAGCTGGTCTGCCCCCAGCGAGGCGAAAAGCGGGCCCTGGTGGAGATGGCCCGCCGGGATGTACTGGAAATGATCCGGACCGTGGATGACCGGGCCAGGGCGGCCAGAGAGCGGCGGCGTACCCTGGGCAGGGAGATCTACGATGTGCTCCACGCCATGAACGCGGAATCGGTGATCGGGGGCAGTGTGGATCCGGTCACAGGTGTTCCGGGCTACGACGGCCGCCAGTTCCGGGCGGAAGCATATGACATTTCCAACACCAACGGCGTGGATACCGTGGGCGCCATGGTGACATTCAACGGCCTGAAGGCAGACAAGAGCGGCTACCGCAAGTTCCGTATCCGGTCCGTGCAGGGCCAGGATGACTATGCCTCCATGCAGGAGGTGCTGACCCGGCGTTTCCACCGGGTCTTCCAGGGGGACGATGCTTTTTCGGTGCTGCCGGACATCATTTTCATGGATGGCGGCAAGGGCCACGTCTCCGCGGCGCTTGAGGTGATCGATGCCACCGGGTTCGACATCCCGGTGGTGGGCATGGTCAAGGATGACCATCACAGGACCCGGGCCCTGATCTACCGCAGGAAGGGGCGGGCCGGCGCTGGCCGGGAAAATGCTGAAGTCCGGGAGGGCAGCGGGGCCATAGAGCATGACGAGGCCCGGGATCGGGACTCCGATTACGTGGAGATCTCCCTGTCAGACAAGCCCCTGCTCTACAGCTACATCGGCAGGATGCAGGAGGAGGTCCACCGGTTTGCCATCGAATACCACCGGAAGCTGCGGGGCAAACGCCAGCAGGGCTCCCTGCTGGATGAGATCCCCGGCATCGGTCCCACCCGCCGGAACGCGCTGCTGGAGGAATTCAAGAGCATCGACAATATCCGGCGCATCGCAGGCTCCGCGGACGGCATGCAAAAGCTGGCGGAGGCGCCGCACATGGACGCGCGGGCTGCCGCCAGTGTATGTTCCTATTTCTCGGGAGCCGGAAGGAAAAATGAAGAATAAAAGCGCAGACCCGCAGTTCGGGCAGGATCAGAGCTCCTTTCGCAGGATGTGGCGCACGGCGCCCTCATACATCTGCCGGGTGTCGATGATCTCATAGCCTTCCCGCATCAGATTCTGCAGGCTGTACTTGTTTTCGGGGCCGATGGTGACCAGAGCTTCTGCCGCCCCCAGATCCCGGGCGACACGTTCCCTGAGTTCAACGAAATACCGCTGCAGGCCATAGCCGCGGCAGCTTTCATCCACGATGGAAATTTCCAGAGAAACGCACCTGCGCTGCTGGTCCGGTGTATAGTCAAGATAAGTTCCGTAATTGCGCGATGAACTGCGGTTGTCGATCATCATGGTGAAGGCCACCAGCCTGCCATCCTGATAGACGGTGAAGCAGTGGTCCAGTTTCAGGGATTCCAGAATATCCTCTTCGTCCACCAGGGCATACAGTCCCGGATCGGACAGATCATCGTATATCTTTTGCCGCAACTTCAGGATGTCAAAGAGATCTGTTTTTTCGCATCTTCGGATCAGGAAATCTGCCTTCTGACCCGATCTCCGGGACAAAGTAAGATTCTTTGAAAAAGCACTCATACCTTGTCTCCTTAAAATGTTCTTTTTTTGTATTTATTTATTTAATATTATAACGAATTAACACAATAAAGCAAAGGGAAATACGCAAAAATTCGGAAAATTTTCAGCCGCGATTTATGCTATACTGACTGTGTTATTATTTATCGCGAAAGACTTAAAGTAACAGCCTGCTAGTTCTGCCTTACGGAGAAACAGTACCAGATATCAGAACGGAGGAAGGATCATGATCCAATTACCATTTGATATTGAACTGATGAACGGAAAAGGTGTTCCCAGGAAGTTTCACATCCGCCGGGCAGGCCCGGAAGATCTGGACGCGGTGATGGAGCTGCAGCAGACCATTGTGGACGCCCTGCCGGATGAGGAAAAAGACATCTATGCCACATATACCAGGGAAGAGTCTCTGGACC
>CAMNJK010000075.1 GCA_946541435.1 uncultured Bacillota bacterium | reverse complement strand
GTTCCCTGCGGCCATGGCAGCCTGCGTCATCGGCGGCTCACTGACCATGGGCAGTTCCACACTGGCATATAACTTCGGTGTGGGCGCCATCTGGCTGGGCGGCATCTGCGCCCTGAGTATTTTTCTGCTGAGTCTCTTTCTGAAGACGAAGCTGTCCAACATGCGCATCCTCAGCGCCGCGGAAGGGTTCGGCGTATTCTACGGACCCTACGCCAGAGTGCTCAGCGCCGTGGTCATGATGATCTACATGTTCATGGTAGGCGTGGTGCAGGTGGTCGCTGTAGGCACCATCCTGAACGTCATGTTCGGCTGGTCTGCACAGATTTCCATGCTGATCGGCGGCATCGTCGTGCTGGCCTACATCGTCATCGGCGGCATGTGGGCCGTCACCTATACGGACATCATCCAGTTCCTGATCATGACCCTGGGTGTCTGCGTGATCTGCCCGGTCCTGGCCATCCACGGCATCGGCGGATTCGGCGCTTTCGTGGAGCAGGCACCGGCCACCCATTTTGACATTACCGGTCTTGGCGCGGCAAGGATCGTAGCCTACATTCTTCTGTACACACCGGGCTTCCTGGTAGGGCAGGACATCTGGCAGAGAGCCTTCACCGCCAAGAGCCCCAGCATCGCCAGACGGGGCACAGCCCTGGCGGCCCTGTACATTTTCCTGTATACGGTGGCCCTGATCATCATCGGCATCTGCCTGGTGATCGCCATTCCGGATCTGGAGAACCCGGATCTGGCATTCGCGACGGCAACCACCACATTCACACCTGTCGGGGTGCGCGGCGTCATCATGGCAGCGGCCATGGCGGCGGTCATGTCCACGGCATCCAGTGAGATCATGGGTACAGCCACCGTGGCTTACAACGACCTGATCTGGAACCTGAAACCGGATATGACAGACAAGCAGGGCATCATGATCACCCGGATCATCGCCATCATCGTCGGCCTTCTGGCCATCATCTGCGCCCTGTGGATCCAGAGTGTTCTGGTGGCGCTGGATGTGGCGTACGCCTTCATTTCCGGGTGCGTATTCATTCCGCTGGTCTTCGCCTTCCTCATGAAGAAGGTCAGCGCAAAGGCTGGCCTGCTCTCCATGCTGGGAAGCTTTGTGACCGTCATCATCTTCATGGTCAAGGATGGTCTGGCGGCCACCACACCCATCATGTTCGGCATCCTGGTCAGCGCGGTCATTTTCTTCCTGGTGAACGCCATCGACAGGAAGAAGCATGAAGTGGAGATCCTGGAGGACGGTACCGTCTTCGTGGACGGCGTGAAGCAGGAAAACAAGAGAAGAAAATCCGCGGACGCGTTATAAAATGTATGATTGAGAGGGGAGTGAGGCGGCTTTCGCGCCTTGCTCCGCCTTCTTTTAATAGAAATCAATAGGAACAGTAGGAGGAAAAGACGAAAAGATGAGTAAGATCAAGCTGGATATCAGCCGCTGCAAAGGCTGTTTCCTCTGCACCAGTGTCTGTCCGAAGGGCGTTCTGCTGCCTTCCACAGAGCTGGGTGCCAAGGGATTCGAGATCGTACAGATCGATGAAGAGAAGGAATGCATAGGCTGCGGCGCATGTTATAAGATGTGCCCGGACTACTGTATCGAGATCATAGATGAGTAAGGAGGCAGAACATATGGCAAAAGTATTGATGAAGGGCAATGAAGCCCTGGCTGAATCCTGCCTTCGCGCGGGATGCAGGTTTTTCAGCGGATATCCCATCACACCCCAGACAGAGATCCTGGAATATCTCTGCTGGAGAATGGATGAGGTCGGGGGAGACTGTGTACAGACAGAATCCGAACTGGCAGGCGTCAACATGCTGCTGGGCGCAGCCGCAGGCGGTATGCGGGCCCTTACCACCACGGCCGGGCCAGGTTTTTCACTGAAGCAGGAGGGGATCTCCTACCTGTGCGGAAGTGATCTGCCTGCGGTCATCGTGGATGTACAGCGCATCGGATGCGCCCTGGGAGACATCTTTATGGGGCAGGGCGACTACTGGCAGCTGACCCGCGGCGGCGGCCACGGAGATTACCGGACCATCGTTCTGGCGCCGGAAAGCGTGCAGGAGAGTGTGGATCTGGCCTACGGCGCATTTGATCTGGCAGAAAAGTACCGCCATCCGGTGCTGATCGCCACGGATGCCACCATCGGACAGATGATCGAGCCGGTGGAACTTCCGCCCATGCAGGAGCATGATGTGGATACATACGATTGGGCCCTGAAGCCTCGTGAAGAGGGGGAACCCCAGAGAGCCATCTGGAACCGCTACTGGGATTGGGAAGACGGCGGCCGCAAGTATCCGGCCTACTGTCTGGAAAAGTATAATGCGATGGAAGCCAATGAGCAGCGTTGGGAATGCGTACAGACAGAGGACGCGGAGATCGTGATGGTCGCTTACGGCACCAGCGCCCGTGTTGCAAAATCCGCCATTGCCATCGCCCGCAAAGAAGGCATTCGGCTGGGGCTGATCCGTCCCATTACCCTCTGGCCTTATCCCAAAAAAGCTTTCGATGAACTGGAAGCCGGCGGCAAGGTCAAAGCCATCCTGGATGTAGAGAGAAACATCCTGGGGCAGATGAAGGATGACATCATCCTCGCCACCGGAAACAGGATCCCGGTGGAATTCTACGGAGAATACTGGGATAACATGAACGAGTTCAAGATCGTCGAGTATGTCAAGGAGATGTTAGGCAGATATTAAGGAGGTGCTGCAGATGAATTTCAGAATCCCAAAAGATATAGATATGAACCAGCAGGCTTCCTGGTGTCCGGGCTGCGGACACGGGATCATCTGCCGTGTGATCACAGAAGCCGTCCAGGAACTGGGCGTCAGCAATAAGGTGCTGACCGTTGACGACGTTGCCTGCGGGCAGTTCGGTCAGTTCGCCATGAAATATAATACGGTCATGGGCGCCCATGGCAGGACCATCGTCACAGCCGCCGGCCTCAAGCACGCGCGGCCGGACTGTCTGGTCATTGCCCGTCCGGGCGACGGATCCGCTTACAGCATCGGCATTGAGTCCACCCTGTACAGCGCCATCAGAAATGACAACATCCTGGCCATCGTCATCAACAACAGCGTGTTCGGCATGACCGGCGGCCAGATGTCACCAGCGTCCCTGCCCGGGATGAAGACAGCCACATCACCCTTCGGGCGTGACGAGAAGAAGAACGGCAGCATGCTGGATATCACGAAGATCCTTGCCAATACAGACATGGCATATCTGGCGCGCGGGGCGGTAAATACACCGGCCAATACAGAGAAGACCAAGAAGATGATCAAAAAGGCGCTGCAGAAGCAGATGAACGGCGAGGGCTTCTGTCTGATCGATGTACTGAGTATGTGTCCCACCAACTGGAAGATGTCGGAGATCGACGCATGTGAATACGTCAAGACTACGCAGAGCAAGTATCTCCCGTTAGGAGAGTTCATCGACAGGGGAGGTGACAAGTAATGATCGAAATCATTTGTTCAGGAATCGGAGGACAGGGCGTCCTGGTAGCAGGGATGGTCCTGGCGGACATCGCCATGGAGGACGGCAAGAATGTATCCTGGTATCCTTCCTATGGATTCGAGATGAGAGGCGGCGCGGCAAACTGCGAGGTCAAGATCGGAGACGAAGAGCTGCAGAGCCCGTACTGTTATGAGCCGGATATCCTCCTGACCATGAGTGAATCCGCCATCGATACATTTGAAGAGAGGCTCAAGCCCGGCGGCATCCTGCTGGTGAACAGCAGCCTGGTCAGTGAAGACCGGACCTACAGAGATGACATCAAAGTCATCCGTGTCCCGGCAACGGAGCTGGCCAATGAGCTGGAGAACCCCCGGGGGACCAACATCATCATGCTGGGCGCCCTGGCGGGAGCATCGGATCTCTACGATGTGGATCATGTGAGAGCCGGCATGGAGCATTACTTCGGCAAAAAAGGCAAGAACAACCCGAAGAACATCGCAGCCTTTGACAGCGGCGCCAAGTCCGCCATGGCGCAGATCTGAACCGGCGAAGCGGTAATGAAAGCAGGAAGATAAAGGAGCAGGAACCTATGGAACAGAAAACACTTCCCCTTGCGGGAGTCAAAGTTGTGGAGATGAGCACGGTGGTGGCAGCGCCCACCACTGCGCGGATGCTCTGTGCCTACGGGGCAGATGTCATCAAGGTGGAGGGCCTGGACGGCGATGTGATGCGTCTGGCCGGCACCCACGAATTCACCCCCTATGAGGATGATCTGAACCCGCTGTTCACCATCCACAACAGCAACAAGAAGTTCATCTCGCTGAATTACAAGACAGAAGAGGGGATGAAGATCCTCCTGGATCTCATCAAGGACGCGGACGTGTTCGTGACCAATGTCCGGGAGAAGTCCCTGGTGCGCAACGGCCTGGATTACGAGACGGTGAAAAAGACCAATCCGGGACTGATCTACGCCCATTTCAAAGGCTACGGGGACAAGGGCCCCTCGGCCAATGATCCGGGCTTCGACATCAGCGCCTTCTGGCTCCGGTCCGGCCCTCTGGGCGACTGGCAGACGGAAGGTTCCTTCCCCTTCCTGCCCACCTATGCCTTCGGCGACATGGTCACCAGTTCTTCCTTCCTGTCCGGCATCGTCATGGCCCTCTACGGCCGTGAAAAGACAGGCAAGGGCACCAAGGTGGACATCTCTCTGTTCGCCAGCGGCATCTGGTGCAATGCCATCGGCGTGGTCCAGACCCAGTTCGATCACAAGCACATGAATCCGGATCCGCTGCGCCCCACAGACCCCTTCAACCAGACCTACAGATGCAAGGACGGCCGCTGGATCGGCGTCTACTGCAACGAGTATGAGATGGACCGGGAAAAGTGGTACGGACTGTTCGGCATTCCGGAATACGCCGACGATCCCGACTACGCCAGCATCGCGGTGATGCAGGAGAACGGGAAGATCGTGGACGTGATCACCCGGTGCAATGAGATCTTCCTGACCAGGACTGCCCAGGAGTGGAGGGACTATCTGAGTTCCAACAACTGCGCCTGCGAGATCCTGAAGGAGCAGCACGAAGTCAGCAGCGACCCCCAGGCCATCGAGAACGGCTACATGGTCCCCGTGGAGTATCCGGACAAGGATCATACCACCGTCATGATGCCGTCGCCGCCCATCTCCTTCAGTGATTACGGAAGAAAAGAATACCAGCCCACCGGAGCCATCGGCCAGGATACGGATGAGATCCTGGAATCCATGGGGTATACGCCGGACCAGATCCGGGCCCTGAAAGAATCCGGAGCTGTACGCTAAATTCAGGAGGAAATGATGAAACACAGATTTATAGCGAAACGTTATTGGAAAGATCAGAGCACAGCCATGGGACAGTCGGATGTCCTGGCCAAGTCCTTCGACGATGTCATCGACCTGAGCCTGGGAGATCCCGATCTGACTACCCATGAGGATATCATCGAAGCGGCCTTCAGGGATGCCCGCGCCGGTCACACCAAATACACGGATTTCCGCGGTGACCCGGAGCTTCGCCAGGCCATCATCGATTACTACAGGGAAGAGTACGATATGACCATCGCGGATGAGGAGATCTTCGTCTGCGCTTCCGGATGCCTGGCCATGTACCTGGTGCTGGAAGCCATTCTGGATGACGGGGACGAGGTCATCATGCAGGCGCCCTTCTTCACACCTTATCCCCAGCAGGTGGAACTGGCCCGGGGCATTCCCGTGGAGCTGCCCACCTACGAGGAAGAGGATTTCCAGATCAATGTGGAAAGGCTGGAGAGCCTCATCACCGAACGGACCAAGGCCCTGGTCATCAATTCACCCAGCAACCCCACCGGCAACTGCCTGACGGTGGAAACCATGGAGAAGATCGCGGCCATCGCGGAGAAATACGACCTGATCGTGGTCTCGGATGATATCTATACGGCATTCAGTTACCAGAATCCCTTCGTGCCCTTCGCATCGCTTCCGGGCATGCAGGAACGGACCATCATCATCAATTCCTTCTCCAAGAACTTCACCATGACCGGCTGGCGTGTGGGCAACATCATCGCGCCGGACTACATCATCAAGATCGTCCAGCAGATCAATGAGAACGTGGTGTTCACCGCGCCGTCCATCTCCCAGCGGGCAGCCATCTACGCTCTGCAGCACAGAGATGAGGTGCAGCCGGCTATGATCGAGGAGTACAGGAGCCGCATGTTCTACGCTGCGGAGCGGATCAACGACATCCCCAAGATCAGCGTGATCTATCCGCCCAAGGGCAGCTTCTATCTCTTCATCAACATCAAGGAGACTGGCCTGTCCAGCGTGGAGGCGGCGGATATGATCCTCCGGGAAGCCCACGTGCTGACGCTGCCGGGCAACGCTTTCGGTGAATGCGGCGAGGGATACGTCCGGATCGCCTGCACTGTCAACATCGATACCTTAAGAGAAGCCTTTGACCGAATCGAAGCTGCGCTGAGCAAATAGCTGGGCAAACAGCTGAATCAGTAAGACGGAAGAGGATCCATAAAAAAAGCAGGCTTCCGATGCCTGCTTACAGAAATGACTGATCAAATGTGATGGCGACCTTCAGAGGCTCGATCTCGTTTACTGCGTTGTAAACAGCGGCCCGGAGCTCGCCTTCACTTTCTTTTTGCTGTTTTTTGGAGCTGTCCTTCATCACGATGTCCAGGCAGAGTTTCCTGCCGGAAGGCTCGGAGATGATGCGCAGATCATGGAAGCTCTCCACGCCGTCGAATCCGGAAAGGGCGGCGGCCACAGCCTGCTGCAGCTTTTCCATGAGAGGATCGTTCACGATGACCGGATCCATGTGGCATGTGACCTCTATTCCCAGCTTTTGCGAAAGCTCCCGCTCGATGTGATCGATCTGATCGTGGACGGTGATGATGTCGGAGTCTGCGTCCACTTCTGCGTGAAATGAGGCGAAGTTCCGGCCCGGTCCGTAATTGTAGATCCGCAGGTCATGGACGCCCAGGACCCAGGGGTGGGTGCTGATGATCTCCCGCATCTGTTCCGCCAGATCCTCGTCCGGCGATTCGCCCAGGATGGGGCTGATGGTTTCCCGGATCAGTGAGATCCCGGACCAGAGAATAAAGAGGGAAACGAGGCCGCCCATGTAGCCGTCCAGGTCCAGTCCGGTGAAATGATGGATCAGCATGCCGATCACGATGATGATACTGGTGATCACATCATTGCGGTTGTCTGTGCCGGCGGCGATCACCGGCAGAGAATCGATGTGCTTCCCGGTGGCGATGGTAAAGAGGGCCTGACTGCCTTTGAGCAGGATGGCGAACACCATGAATCCCACCATCAGCCAGGAAAACTCCGCAGGGGAGGGGTGCAGGATCCGGTCCACGGAAGTCTTCAGAAGTTCCACACCCACGATCAGCACGATGGCGGAGACGGCCAGACTGGCCAGA
>CAMNJK010000074.1 GCA_946541435.1 uncultured Bacillota bacterium | reverse complement strand
GGTCCTCGCCGGCCTCGATGGCCAGGCGCTTGTGGCCCATATCCTGCAGGGCGATGACCTCCTGACGGATCTGCTCCTGGGTCAGCTTGACGCGGCGGATGTGTTTGTTCTTATGATGATAGGGGCAGTATTCGCAGCCGTTGACGCAGTAGTTGGACAGGTACAAAGGCGCGAACATGACGATGCGGTTTCCATAGAATTTATCCTTCAGCTCCGCAGCAAGCTCGTAGATCTCCTGATTCTTGTCCTCCAGCTCACAGTTCAGAAGGACGATGCCCTCCTTGTGGCTGATGCCTTTGCCCAGGCGGGCCTTGGCCAGGATCTGGTCGATGAGCTCCCGGTCGGCTTTGTGGGCCTCGCCGTACTCCAGACACTCCAGGATCTCCTGATGACTGATGAATTCTTCTGCTTTCGGTGACATTACATTATACATACTAATTTCCTTTCCTATCTGGTTCCGACCAGATTATTCAGCTTATAGATTCGATTGGTCCGCCGGACGTGATGTGCCCGGTCATCGTGTTTCTGACTCGTTGTGTAATAGGTTCCTGTGTAGAACTGATCGCCATCGTGGAACAGGCACTGAAGCTCGTTCCCCGGGGCCTTCCCGTAGGGGAATTTCAGACGCCCCACCAGCTTCCCGGTCATGGTGTGGATGGTGATCATACTGTATTTCTTCTTTCCTTTGAAGCTGCGAACGTCGTAAATGTATTTTCCGACGCTCTCCATCCCCTGGGTCAGAAGGCTGGTGCGCTTGCCGGAGAGTTTGATGTACTTCTTCGGCCTCAAAGCCCCATCGAATAGGATCACGTTATCGGTCCCCCGCAGCCGCCCCACGTAGCAGTCCTTCTCCGCGTTGTAGGCGATGGCGGTGAACCCCTTGTAATTCTTTCGCACCTTGGACGGAAGGCCTTTCACCTTCTTCGTCAGCTTGATGGTCTTCTTCTTCGTGACCTTCAGCGTCTTCGGATCGACGAATACCACTTGCTTTTCTTTCACCTTGCAGCAGGTGGCGACGATCCGGTTTTTCCTGGTATTGAAGGTCAGGTTGTTGCCGTGGTAGATGGGAAGGGCTTTCGAAACCTTCTCCACCGTCCGGGTAGCCAGGTCCACCCTCACGATCTTGCATTTCTCCACGTTGCGGTTATACAGGGTCAGGTAGGCTTTGCCGTCATTGGCGCATCCACCCTGAAGCGTATCATATTGATACAGCTTTTGCTTCGCTTCCTTCCGGAAGTCGAAGACCGCCTTATCTTTCTTCAAAAGCTTCAGCTCCGCCTTCTTCTGAGGCACGCTCCCCGCAAAGGCTCCCTCCGGGATCATCAGCAGCGCCGCCAGCAGGAAGGCCAGGATCGCGATGGTCGATCTCCTCATAGCTTACCACCTCCCCGGCTGGGGTGGTCGCCCCGGTCCTGCTGGATTTCATGGCTGCTGTGGTCGCCCCGGCTCTGTGCGTCCTCGCGGCTGGGATGGTCGCCCCGGTCCACTGCCAGCTCGTAGCCGATCAGCTCCATTCTGCCCGAGAGACATCCGCGGCACTCCGCCGCCTCCTCGCCGGTGCAGATCTTATTGTCGTAGAGTTCGTATTTCTCTCTTACCGCCGTGGGCGACAGGTTCGGCATCACCACGTTGGCGCCCGCCAGGATGCCCTTCTCCCGCCCCGCAGGATCGATGGTGCCCAGGGCCGTGGTGGCCGGGATCAAAGCCTGGGGCAGCAGCAGCCGCAAAAGGCTGATGCACCGCAAAGTCTGCTCCGCGGTCCCGCCCTTCTCCTTCGCGAAGGGGGTGTCATGGTGCGGCACGAAAGGTCCGATGCCCACCATGTGTGGCTGCAGCTCCTGTATGAGCACAAAGTCTTCCGCCATTGTTTCCACGCTCTGTCCGGGACTTCCCACCATGAATCCGGTCCCCACCTGATAGCCGATCTCCTTCAGATCCCGCAGACAACGGATGCGGTTTGCGAGAGAGAGCGGACGGCCGGCCGAAGGATGCAGCAGCCGGTAGTGGTCAGGGTCTGCCGTCTCGTGGCGCAGAAGATACCGATCTGCGCCGGCGTCATACCACATCTGATATGTGGCGCGGTCTCTCTCTCCAACGGAGAGTGTGACCGCGCAGTCCGGGTATTCGGATTTGATGGCGGTGACCAGATGCGCCAGGGTGCGGTCCGGAAATCCGGGGTCTTCTCCACCCTGCAGCACAAAAGTTCGGAAACCTAACTTATATCCTTCCCGGCAGCACTCCATAATCTCATCTGCTGTGAGTCGGTAACGGTCCACATTCTGATTGCCGGCCCGGATCCCGCAGTAATAGCAGTTGTTCCGGCAGTAATTAGTGAACTCCACAAGCCCCCGGGTATAGACACGATTGCCGAAGGTTTTCCGGGCGGTTTCCCGGGCCCGGGCGGTGAGCTCCTTTGAAAGAGGCCGGGCTGGCGTGTCCTCTCCCGGGGCCTCCTGAGCCCTCTGAGTTTGGTAAGAGTCTGACTTTTCCCTTACGCCGGGCCCTTCGGATTCCCCGGATGCTTCTGCTTCCAGTGCCGCCAGCAGCCGGACCCATTCTTCTTTGGTCAGGCGGCGGTCCCGCTCCAGTTTATCCAGTAATCGGATCATGCTTCCTCCGTATTCTTATGCAGTTTGGCATAGACCGCCTTGGCGGAGACTCCCGGGAGATTCCCCAGTTTTCCGGACAGGGCGCTGATGGCGTCCGCCGGGCCGTCCATGGCGATGCTGATCAGAGAGATCTGGCGATTCCGATAAGGGATCCCCATTCTTCCTATAATATATTCGCTGTACTGATGCAGGATGTCGTTCAGTTCAGCGGTCCTGCTCTCATCTTCCACAACGATAGAGAGCATTGCGACTCTGGTTTCCATTCTGTTTTCCTCCTGGTTTATGATTCGCCTTTTGCGGTCTTCAGGGAGCCGGTCGGGGTGCGACACGCTCTCCGAATATAAATCGCCCCTGCGCCGGAAGGCGCAGGGGCGTACCACTCGTACTATGATCCTGTTGGCCTTCCTCCTCGGGGCATGTTCCCCTCGCAGTCAGAGCGTTCTGGTATGGTCCGGTTTCCAGTCAGGCGTTCTCTGCCTTTCCAGTTACCGTGTTGCTTACGATTCTACTATGCATAGATGGATACGTCAACTGAATTTTCTGTTTTGATGACAAAAATGATGGTATAATGGCAGTAGAAAGGTCCTTACGATTTTGTGTACACAAAATCATAAGAGAGTGGAAGGCTCAATTGGAGCAAATCGCCTCTTAGGTTTTTGTACGTACAAATTGTACGTACAAAATTATAAGGGAGGCAGAAGAAGCGTGACCGCTTCTCTCCCTGGGATAGTCAGGAAAGGAGTCAGTATATGAGTAACTTATTATGGAAAGTCGGCAAAGCTGTCGGAACCTCTGTTGGAAGTATGGCCCTCATGGTGGTGGGACTGGCTCTGGTCAAGCCCCTGGTGGAGACCATCAACGGTACGGCAGAGAAGGCACTGGATGCCGCAGAGGCGAAAGAAGATGCCAAAGCAAGAGAGGAAATGCTGGAACAGCTGAAGCAGGAAGAAGAAACTTCGGTAGATCTGGAAGAAACCGCTGCAGAACATTAAAAGCTCCCGACAATTTCAAAGGGCTGCACGCCATAAACGTGCAGCCCTGTTTGATTGCAAGGTCTTCCCCGATTCGATTATTCCTTATGGAAGGACCAGCCGAAGTCCGGGCGCATGTTCCAGCTCTCTGCATCGGTGTGCAGCAGCTCGTGTGCGCGGTGGGACATGGGCTCTCCCAGGTATTCCTGGTAGGTCAGCTGAACGGTGGGGTTCTCGTGGGAGAAACGGATCGGCTTGGAACTGTCGATGTTATACAGCTCGCCGCCGCGGATCTCTGCCATTTCGGTACCGTCGTGGATCGGCTGTCCGCCGCCGCCGGAGCATCCGCCGGGGCAGGCCATGATCTCAACAAAGTCATACTGGACTTCGCCGGATTCGATGGCTTCCAGGAGTTTGCGGGTGTTGGCCAGGCCGCTGGCAACCGCTACCTTCAGCTGAGCGCCGGCGATGGTGAAGGTGGACTCCTTCCAGCCGTTCATACCGCGGACGTTCTTGAATGCGTCTGCCGGCGGGTTCTGTCCGGTGACCAGGAAGTATGCGGAACGCAGGGCGGCTTCCATAACGCCGCCGGTAGCGCCGAAGATAACGCCTGCGCCGGTTCCTTCACCGAAGAACTCGTCGAACGGCATCTCCGGAAGATCTTCCGGGTTGATTCCGTCAGCTGTGATCAGGGTGTCCAGCTCACGGGTGGTCAGAACTACGTCTACATCTTTGAATCCGGTGTCATTGACTTCCGGAACATCGCACTCGTATTTCTTGGCGGTGCAGGGCATGATGGATACGGAATAGATATTTGCCGGATCGATGCCCAGTTTCTCTGCCATGTAGGTCTTAGCCAGTGCGCCGAACATCTGCTGCGGAGACTTTGCCGTAGACAGATTCGGTACGAACTGCGGGAACTCGCTCTTCACAAACCGCATCCAGCCCGGGCAGCAGGATGTGAACATGGGCCATCTGTGCTCGCCGCGCTCACCCAGTCTCTGGATCAGCTCGCTGCCTTCTTCCATGATGGTCATGTCAGCAGAATATACTGTGTCGAATACGTAATCGAATCCGATCTCCTTCAGGGCGGCAACCAGCTTGCCGGTGGTCTGCTCTACGCGGTGCAGGCCTACCTTCTCGCCCCAGGCTACACGGACGGCCGGTGCGAACTGGACCATGACCACCTTCTCGGGATCTGCCAGTGCATCCAGAACGTATTCTGTGTCGTTTCTTTCCTTCAGGGCGCCAACCGGGCAGTGGGTGATACACTGACCACACAGAGAGCAGTTGGCTTTGTCCATGGAGAGACCTTCCTTGACGCCGACGGTAGTACGCTCGGCGGTACCGATCATCTCCCAGATGCTCAGGCCCTGGATCTTATCGCAGACCTGGACGCAGCGCATGCACTTGATGCACTTGGAGGCGGTTCTTCTCAGAGGGAAGTCCCGGAGCCAGTTGTACTTGTCTGCAATATCATCATACTTCGGAGAGGAGATTCCCAGATCTCTGGCGATGGACTGCAGGGCGCAGTTTCCACTTCTGGTGCAGATGGCGCATTTGCAGTCGTGCTCGGACAGGATCAGACGAACGTTGGTCTTGCGGGCTGCACGAGCCTTGGGACTGTTGGTCAGGATCTCCATTCCTTCTACTACTTCTGTGTTGCAGGCGGAGACCAGTTTCTCCATGCCTACCAGCTCCACGCAGCAGACACGGCATGCGCCGATGTCATTCAGACCCTCCCAGTAGCACAGATGAGGGATCTCGATAGCTGCATCACGGGCTGCTTTCAGGATCGTCGTCCCTTCATGGACGGATAATTTAACTCCATTGATCGTGATGTTTACCATTTGATCTTCCTCCCTCCTCTGAATGCACCGAGGCTGTTGCGGTCACAACGCAGGCAGCGGTTTGCTTCCTGCAGAGCCTCTTCCAGCAGCAGTCCGTTCTCGAATCCGTCGAAGTCGCGGTTTCTCTCATCCGGGTAACGGGATGTCAGCTCGGATCTTCCGCACTTGACCTTATCTTCCAGTTCAGCATCGGGGATCTCCAGATCCAGCTTGATCTCATGGTTGTATCCAAGATAGTTATCGATGTTCGCAGCAGCGACCTTACCCTGTGCGATAGCGTTGATAACGGTGGACGGTCCGGTCACGCCGTCTCCTCCTGCGAAGACGCCTTCCATGCCGATGACCTTCATGGAGGCATCGGTGTTCAGTTTGCTCCACAGTACGGATACGCCGGCCTTCTCGAAGATCGTGGAATCGATCTCCTGACCGATGGCGGCAACAACGATGTCGCAAGGTACGACCTGCTCGTCCTTCAGACAGGATACGGACTTGGGACGTCCGGAGCTGTCGTATTCTCCAACCTTCTGGGGCTGCAGGATCAGAGCGGTTACATTACCCTCTTCATCGGACTCGATGCGCACCGGGGTACGCAGTTCCAGCAGACGGCATCCCTCTGCCACGGCACCTTCGATTTCCTCCGGCAGGGCGGTCATGTCCACTCTGCGGCGGCGGTATGCGATATCAACATGGGCAGCGCCCAGTCTCATTGCAGTTCTGGCTACGTCCATGGCAACGTTTCCGCCTCCGACGACGGCAACGCGCTTACCCTCGAAGTCCGGCATGTGGTCATCACCGATGGCGCGGAGCATCTCAACAGCAGAGTACACACCGTTGCTCTCTTCGCCTTCGATTCCGATCATGCGGTAGTTATGAGCTCCGATGGCCACGTAAACGGCATCAAAGTCCTTGATCAGTTCCTTTACATCCTCCTCGCTGTCGATGTCAGCCTCCAGCTTCACATCCACTCCTGCGGACAGGATGGACTGAATATCCCACTCCAGTCTCTGACGGGGCAGACGATAGCTTGGGATACCATAGCGCAGCATTCCTCCCAGCTGCTTTCTCTTCTCGAAAATGGTGGGCTTGTGACCCATCAGTGCCAGGTAGTAGGCAGCTGTCAGACCACTGGGGCCTCCGCCTACGATGGCGATCTTCTTGCCGGTGTCATCCATCTTCTCCGGAATTGGAACAAAGTCGGAGCAGTGGTCTACAGCAAACATCTTAAGACCACGGATGTTGATGGGCGCATCCAGCAGATTTCTTCTGCAGTGACCCTCGCAGGGGTGCTCGCAGATCAGTGCGCAGACGGTGGGGAACGGATTGTCCTTGCGGATCAGCTTGACCGCATCGTCGTAGCGGGCTTCCTTGACCAGGGCAATGTATCCCGGGATATCCACTTCTGCCGGGCACTTGGCAACACACGGGATAGAGTGTCTGGTATCCCGCAGATGGTCAGCACAGCGGCCTCTTTCAATATGGGAAATATAGTCGTCGCGGAAACTGCGGAGACCCTTCAGTACGATCTCAGCTGCTTCCGAACCGATGGCGCAGTCAGCAGAACACTTGATGGATTCCGCTGTCTTCTCCAGCAGTTCCAGATCCTTCATCTGGCTCTCATGGTTGATACTCAGGATGCTGTCGATGATGTTGATCATCTGATACACTCCTACACGGCAAGGCACACATTTTCCGCAGGATTGTGCCTGACAGATGTGCAGGAAAGACAGGGACATGTCCACAGGACACTGGCTCGGCGGGCTGGCGATGATTCGCCGCTGCAGGTCGTCATAGAGACTCTCAACCAGTCTCTGGACCTGGTCTTTTTGTTTGAATTCTAATCTGCTCACTTCTTGTCCTCCATACTATTTCTGAGCGGGTGAAAGGTGTGGAATTCCAATGATTTCCACACCTGTTAGTTGACTTGCTAACTCCTCGGGCACATTGTAACATATCTCTATTGTGAAAGAAATAACAAAACGCAAAAAATCCTGTTTTTTTTCAAAAACAATCCAGTAACCATGCGGGTTTGAGGATTCCGTTCTTGCAATATTCT
>CAMNJK010000073.1 GCA_946541435.1 uncultured Bacillota bacterium | reverse complement strand
GCGGTGATCTTCCTGATCTCCATCATCAGCCTGCTCCTGATCTGGCTGGTGAACCTGCTGCAGAAGAAATGCATGCCCTGGGAGCAGAACAGAGATCAGAAGTAAAATCAAAACGAAGGAGAATACCAATGTTGAAGAATAAAATGAAAATGAAATCAAAGAAAAGCCTGCTCCTGCCGGCGGTCCTGGTCTGCATCCTGGCCCTGGCCAGCTTTTGCATGACGGGATGCGGCGGCTCCGACAGCGACAGCGCGGATCAGGGCGGAGAACCCACCAAGCTGACCTTCGTGCTGGACTGGACGCCCAACACCAATCACACCGGCATCTATGTGGCCCAGGAACTGGGATATTTCGAGGAAGCCGGTCTTGACGTAGAGATCGTGCAGCCGCCCGATGACGGGGCGGAGGCCATGGTAGGTTCCGGACAGGCCCAGTTCGGCGTATCCTTCCAGGATTATATGCCGCCGGCCCTGCAGGGAGAGACCAAATCCATCCCCATCACCGCCGTGGCAGCGGTGATCCAGCACAACACCTCCGGCATCATGTCCGCCAAGGGCAAGGGCATCACATCGCCCGCCGGCATGGAAGGAAAGAAATACGCCACCTGGGAGCTGCCCATCGAGCAGGCCACCATCCGTCAGTGCATGGAGAATGAAGGGGCGGACTTCGATAAGGTGAAGCTGATCCCGGAATATGTGGACGATGAAGTGGCGGCCCTGAAGACAGGCCGGATCGACTGCGTCTGGGTCTACTATGCATGGGCAGCCATCAACGCCCAGGTCAAGGGATTTGATTTTGACTATTTCGCCTTCCGGGATATCGATGAAGCCTTCGATTACTATTCGCCGGTGATCATCGCCAACGACCAGTTCCTGGAGGAGGATCCGGATACGGCAAAGGCATTTCTGGACGCGGTCAGCAGGGGATACGAATACGCCATCGAGAATCCGGATGAAGCGGCGGACCTGCTGCTGCAGGCCAATCCCGAGCTGGATGAAGAACTGGTCAAGGCAAGCCAGGAATACCTGGCGGACCAGTATCAGGCGGATGCGGACCAGTGGGGCGTGATCGACGGAGAACGCTGGAACAGATTCTTTAACTGGCTGAACGACAATGAGCTGGTGGAGGAACCGATCCCGGAAGACTGCGGATTCACCAATGACTATCTGCCCCAGGCCAAATAGGAAGCTGCGGACAGCGAATGAAAGACATGGAACACAAACTGGAAACCAGAAACATCACCATGCGGTTCGGTGAGGAGACCATCATCAAGGATATCTCCATCGCGGTGGACGAAGGGGAGCTTGTCAGCCTGCTGGGCGTCTCCGGCGGCGGCAAGACCACCCTGTTCAACTGCATCGCCGGGATTTACCAGCCCACAGAGGGGCAGGTGATCCTGGACGGAAAGGACATCACCGGGACCACGGGTCACATCAGCTACATGCTGCAGAAGGACCTGCTCCTGCCCTATAAGACCATCGAGGATAATGTGGCGCTGCCCCTGCGCATCCGGGGCGTCCCAAAAAAAGAAGCCCGGGAGAAGGCCTCCCGGAGCTTCGCGGAATTCGGCCTGGAGGGGACCCAGAAGATGTACCCCAAACAGCTGTCCGGCGGCATGCGGCAGCGGGCGGCCCTGCTGCGCACCTGGATGTTTTCGGACAATGTGGCCCTGCTGGATGAACCCTTCTCGGCCCTGGATACCATCACCAAAAGCAGGATCCACCGCTGGTATCTGGATGTGATGGAGAAGATTCGTCTGACCACGGTCTTCATCACCCATGATATCAACGAAGCCATCCTCCTGTCCGACCGCATCTACATCATGACGGGAAACAAGCCGGGAAGGATCGGGTCCGAGATCCGGATCCGGACCCCCCGGGATCAGCGGAAGGACTATGACCTGACAGAGGAATTCCTGGAGTACAAACGGCAGATCGTGGACCTGCTGGGGAACTGAAAAGGAAACGACAGGAAAAACGAAGCGACAGGAAAAAAGGAGCTGGCGCGGCAGCGCATCAGCTCCTTTGTGTTTTTTGGTTTTCGTTCAGCAGTTTCGCTTTTATTCAGCTGCTTCGGTACCTTCTTCAGAGGCTTCGGTCTCCACCGGGTTGCCGTTTTCGTCCGTTGCTTCTTCTTCCTGCTTGGGCTCGTTGGGGATGATCTCCAGGTCGCCGCCGTTGTTGGCGGATGCCCAGCCGATCCAGGTCTTGCCCACGTTCAGGCTGGCTTCCACTTCGATGGTCTGCTTCAGAGCCTTGATCTCTTCCTCTGTCTTGCCCTGGGCGGCAGCTTCCTCGGCGGCCTTCTTTCTGGCGGCCTTGGTGGCGTCCATATCGATCAGGGTCAGCTTATAGTCGTTGACTCTCCACTTGATGTTCTTGACGGTGCCCTGGCTGAAGAGCTTGCCCTTGCCGCCGGCCAGCTTGTAGTTGCAGTAGGTGACAGAGCCGGTGCTGCCCGGGCCCTGATAGCCTTCCTTGGTGATGTACTCGGTGTCAGAGAAGAGTACCAGCAGATTGTCCCGCTTCAGGTTGTTGTTGAAGTTGTCGGTGTGATACTGCTTGTCTTCTTCGTTGTAGGTCCAGACCGTGGTCTCCCAGTCTGTCCGGTCGGAGAAGTCCAGGCGGACTTCGTCGGCGCAGATGTCGCTCATGGGCTGTGCGGTCTCGTTGAACTTCAGCTTGGTGAACTCGTTGGGCGTGGTGCGGCAGCCGTATTCCTTGATGGCGGCAGGCACTGCGTCTCCATGGACGATACCGGTGTGTTCTGCGGAAACACCTCTGGAGGAATCTCTGCCAAACATGCCGGCCTCATCAGAGAATCCCATCTGATTGATGTGATCCACCTCATCCCAGTTAAAGATGGAACTGGCGCCCACATAATCACCCTTGGAATGGCTCATGCCCCAGTGGATGAAGATGGAATCGAAACACTCCGAGAACCGGATGAACGGCGGACGGGCGCTTCTCATGGGACCGATCTGTTCCGGCAGCTTCTTATAGTCTGCGTAGAACCACAGGGTCCTGGTGATGCCGCCTTCTACCTCTGCCTGCAGGATCATGTCCGGGGAATACTTCTCATCGTCCATGCCCCACTGGGGTCTGGCATCCGGTGTGTTTTCGACCACGAATGCGACGATACGGCGGTCAGCTGCCTTCTCGTTGAAACCTGCCTCTGCGTCCTCACCGGTCAGGGGGTTGAGGATGGGTTCCGGCTCGGGGGGGATCACTTCTTCTTCTGTGGCAGCCTGTTCACTGCTGGAACAGGACGTCAGAAGAAATGCTCCGCCCGCGCAGGTCAAGGCCAGGACGAGGACGAGGGCTGCTAAAATCTTCTTGTTCTTCATAATGTCTTCTCCCAATTCAAATGCATTGATCATGATAATGAATCATAACGATTTCCTATATCATACCTTATTTTACCACCTTTCCTCAACCTAAATCGCAAAAAAAGTCAGAAGGGCCGCATTTCTCAATCTGCCCCTTCTGTGATATACTATCTGAATCCGGCGGCAGGCGCCGGACGGGACGTCAGAAGGAGATTGAGATGAGAGAATTGATGCAAAAGCAGGCCGGGCTCAGCCGGATCCTGCGCGGGTGCGGCAGCGCCGCAGTGGCCTTTTCCGGGGGCGTGGATTCCACCTTCCTGCTGTGGGCTGCCATGGATGCCCTGAATGGGAACGTAACTGCCATAACGGTCCGGTCCCCCTTTTTCCCGGACCGGGAGGCAGAGGAGGCGGCGGCCTTCTGCGCGGAGCACGGAATCCGGCAGATCATTCTGGACGTGGATGTCCTGGATGTTCCGGAAATCAGGGACAACCCCGCGGACCGGTGCTACCACTGCAAGAAGGCCCTGTTCCGCAAGATCACCGAAGCCGCGGACCAGGCCGGAGCGGGGGTGGTGATGGAAGGTTCCAATCTGGACGATGATGCGGACTACCGGCCGGGCAGAAGGGCCATCCGGGAGCTTGGCATCCGGGGTCCCCTGCGGGAAGCGGGACTGTCTAAGGATGAGATCCGGACCCTGTCGGAGGAACTGGGGCTTCCCACCTGGAACAAGCCAGCCTTTGCATGCCTGGCCTCCAGGATCCCGTACGGTGAGATCCTGACCTGCGAAAAACTGCGTATGGTGGAAGCGGCGGAGGACCTGCTGCTGGGCCTGGGCTTCACCCAGCTTCGGGTGCGGGCCCATGAAACAGCGGCAGGGAAGACCATGGCCCGCATCGAACTGCCGGCCGGGGACATTCCCCGCATGTTCATGGAGCAGGAAGGCGAAGGGAGCATGGGGAGCATGGTCTCGCGCAGGCTCAAAGAACTGGGATTCAGCTTTGTTTCCCTGGACCTGGAAGGCTACCGGATGGGCAGCCTGAATCAGGAACTGCCGGCGGAGGTGGTGGCCCGGGAGCGGGTGTCATCAGCGGACGAAAGGGTGGAGTGAGATCAATGAAGGAACAATTTGTCAGAACACAGATGCTGCTGGGAGAGGAAGGCATGCAAAAGCTGGCGGCCTCCCGGGTGGCGGTCTTCGGCATCGGCGGCGTGGGCGGACACGTGGTGGAGGGCCTTGTCCGGTCCGGGGTGGGCGCCCTGGATCTGATCGATCACGACCGGGTGAGCATGAGCAATCTGAACCGGCAGATCATCGCCACCCTGGACACCATCGGTGAGCTGAAGGTGGAGGCGGCCGCGGCCAGGATCCGGTCCATCGATCCGGATCTGAAGGTGGTGACCCATCCGGTGTTTTATCTGCCGGAGACAAAGGACCGTTTCGATTTCCGGGATTACGATTATGTGGTGGACGCCATCGATACCGTGGCCGGAAAACTGGCCCTGATCGAAGCGGCCAGGGAGGCGGGGGTCCCCATCATCTGCTCCATGGGGGCGGGCAACAAGCTGGACCCGTCGGCCTTCCAGGTGGCGGATATCTACGAGACATCGGTCTGCCCTCTGGCCAAGGTCATGCGCAGGGAATGCCGCAGGCGGGGCATCGAGTCCCTGAAGGTGGTCTATTCCAGGGAGGAGCCATTGAAGCCGGCCGGGGCGCAGCCTGAAGCGGAGCAGGCCGCGGCGGACCGCCGGGAGACCCCGCAGGGAAAGCGGACACCGGGCTCCACAGCTTTCGTTCCGGCGGTGGCCGGACTCATCATCGCCGGTGAGGTGGTCCGGGATCTGTGCCGGTGAACGGACGGCGATCCGGCTTGCAGAGGCTCTGCAGCTTCTGTATAATGGGAGAATACAGGCAAAGGCGGAGAGGAGTGAAGACCCATGATCCTGATCAAGGAATTTGAATTTGACGCGGCCCACAATCTGATCCATTACCATGGGAAGTGCGAACGGCTGCACGGACATACCTATAAGCTGGTGGTCAAGCTGGAAGGCACCCCGGGACCGGAGGATATGATCTATGACTTCACGGCGCTGAAACAGCTGGTGAAGGATCAGGTGCTGGATGAGTTCGACCATCATTACATCAACGATTTCATCGAGCAGCCCACAGCGGAGAACATCGCCGTCTACATCTGGCAAAAGCTGGAGCCGCTGGTGCGGACGGACAACGCCCACCTGCATGAGATCGAAGTGTGGGAGACGAAGACTTCCGGTATCATTTATAACGGATCTTAAGGGATCATCGATTTGGAGAAGACCATGAAGGACGTACAGAACGAGAAAGATTCGAGAAATATCTATCTGCATCAGGTGGGGATCCGGGACCTCAAGTACCCTGTAGTCATCCGCAACGGAGAAGGGGAGACCTATCCGGTGACGGCCCAGGTGGGCCTGTTCGCGGACCTGGAGGGAGACCAGAAGGGGACCCACATGTCCCGGTTCGTGGAGGTGCTGACCCAGCACAACCAGATGGACCTGAAGACCATCCGGTCACTGCTGGAATCCATCCGGGAACGACTGGAGGCACGGAACAGCTTCTGCAGATTTCTCTTCGATTATTATATATGGAAGAAATCTCCCGTCACGGGACGGGAATCCTACCTGGCGGTGGAAGTGGAATATCATGGGGCCTTAAGGGACGATGAGCTGGATTTCCGCATGACGGTACGTACACCGGTGACAACCCTCTGCCCCTGCTCCAAGGAGATCTCCGAGTATTCCGCCCACAATCAGCGGGCCATCGTTTCCATCACCCTGCGCACAGACCGGTACATCTGGATCGAGGATGTGTGCAATATCGCGGAGACAGCGGCATCCTGTCCGGTGTATTCACTGCTGAAGCGGCCGGACGAGAAGTTCGTTACGGAGTTTGCCTATGATCATCCCAAGTTCGTGGAGGATGTGGCCCGGGATGCCAAGCTCCTCATCGATGAGCGGGAGGAGATGGAAGGCGTCCAGGATTATGTGGTGGAGGTGGAGAGCATGGAGAGCATCCACAATCACTCCGCCTACGCCAAGGTGGAAGGAGTCCGCGTCTGACGGAGAAATGACAGGGGTACAGAAAGGGATCAGAGAATGACAGAAGAAAAAAAGACAGAAGAAAACATATTAGAAGAGAACGTAACAGAAGAGCGTGTGGCAGACAGGACCGAGGCGGAAAAGGAGATCCGGAAGGAGCTGCGGCGGGTCCGTCATAAGGAGATGGACATCCTGACAAAGAACCGTTACGGCAAGAAGATCAGTCTGGAAAAGATCCTGAACCGCTATCTGCCGGATACGCTGGAGGAAACCCTGGATGCCGCTTTTCGGGAGGCCTTCAAGCTCATCTTCGCCAAGGGGACCGGGATCATTGGGAAGACCTTCAACGAGAAGAAGATCCGGATGGACGGCGGCTCCGCCGGAGGATCGAAGAAGCGGATGGCCGCGGATATGCTCCTGACCAGTGTGGAGGGGGCAGGCCTTGGCGCCCTGGGCGTGGGCCTGCCGGACATTCCCGTATTTACGGCCATGCTGCTCCGGACGGTCTATCAGACGGCGGCAAGCTACCGGTTCAGCTACACCTCGAAAACAGAACAGGTCTACATCCTCAAGCTGATCGAAGCAGCTCTTGCCCGGGGAAGGGATGCGGAGATCCGCAGCAGGGAGCTGGATGAGCTGGCAAGGAAGATCGATGAAGAAGGTTTCACCTACTACGGAAGCATGAATCAGCAGATCGAGAAGACCTCCAAGGCCCTTTCTGATGAGACCCTTTATCTCAAGTTCGTTCAGACCATGCCGGTGGTGGGGATCGCCGGCGGTCTTTCCAATCCCGTCTATATGAATAAAGTCCAGAACTACGCTGAGGTCAAGTACCGCAAGCGTCGTCTTCTCATACGTCTGAAAGCGCTGCAGGAGTGAATATTGTGCACACTGTGTACAAAATTCAATCTTGTATTCGTATGCCGGTTGTGGCATACTATATACGTTAGCGTCTAGCTGACGGCGTATCGATATCAAGTTGAGTTTTCATGTGCGGATCCACGTTGATCCGATATTGGGAATTTTGGTGTTCGGATTTCGGGACCCCGAAGTATGGGCATCAGAAATTTTTCATGTTTAGAATCATGTTCCGGGTTCTTCGCATGAGG
>CAMNJK010000072.1 GCA_946541435.1 uncultured Bacillota bacterium | reverse complement strand
TCCACGCCGTCCTTGACCAGATCGTCCCAGTCTTTGATATTCTTCTCATTGCCCTTGCGGACCAGGAAGACGATGGTGGATGTATACGGTGAAGACTGCTTCTTGAACTCATCGATCCAGCCCGGCTGGATGAGGCCCGCCTGCTCTACCAGTGTGATATCGTGAGCCAGCGCCAGAGTTACGACATCCGCGTCACTTCCTTCAACAACGGATCTTGCCTGTCCGCCGCTGCCGCCGTGGGACTGGACAACTTCGACCTTGGTGCCCGTTTCTTCCTCATAGAGGTCGGAGAACCATTCGTTATAGGCCGAATACAGTTCACGGGTCGGGTCATAGGAAACATTTGTGATGGTCACGGAACCGTCAGCAGCTTCTTCTGCTTCGCCGCCGCCGCAGGCGGTCAGGCCGACCAGTGCCAGGATACCGACGCACAGCACGCCGATCAGTTTAATGAAAGATTTCTTGTTCATAACATCTGCTCCTTTGCTTGATTTCGTTTTTTCAAGAATAGCATCAAATGGCCTCCTTCGGTACCCTTTCGTGTGAAAACGTTATCACATCCGGTGAAAAATCGATGTTTTCAACGTTTCCGGCCCTCTGACAACAAGAAAAAACAGGCGGTGATCCCATGGATCCCGCCTGTTCCCAGCACAGTTTCGGCCTAATTGTGAAATCGTTATCACGTTGAAATTTCAATGCTCCGGGGCATCTGTACAGCTTTCCCGTACCACCAGACGGCCCTCCAGCTCCATGGTGGTGATGGAATCGTGCTTCCCCCCGATCCGGTCCAGGAGCAGATACACGGCAAACCTTCCCATTTCAACCTTTGGAAGGGCCACTGTGGTCAGCATGGGCCTGGTGAACTGGGCCTGTTCGATGTCGTCACTGGAGATGATGGACAGATTCAGATACTTGTTCTTCGACTTCTCCAGAGCCTTCAGCATTCCGATGGCGGTGATATCGTTGGCGCAGTAGATGGCTGTCGGGATATCACCGGAATGAAGGATCTTGTTCATGATCTCAAATCCCGCGGTCTCCGTCTGTTTTGTCTCGTAGATATAGGCCGGATGAAGCTCCAGATCGTGCTTCATCAGGGTATCCACATATCCCCTGTAGCGGGCTTCACCGTTGCACTCTCCCACATACCCGATGTCGCGGTGGCCCCTGGTCAGCAGGTATTCCACCGCGGATGTGGCGATCTTCCTGCCGTCACAGGTCACTTCATCGATCTCCCGGTTGGTGGGATTGCGGTTGATGGACACCAGGTTCCGGAATCGTTCCTTCAGACATTTCAGGGCGACCTTATTGCATCTTCCGATGACGATGAGCCCGTCAGTCTTTCCCTCCGTATCCTGATAGAGTTCCTCCACCTGCCGGGTCACATTGCCGGACTGGCACTGCTTGTCGCTGGAAAAGGCAGATACATACCAGACCTGTGACAGGATGCAGGAGTTCCTGTGGATCTCCGATTCCACCACCCGGAGCACCTCGGTAAAAAAGGGATCGGCATGACTGCGTTCCGTACGGGTCATCAGCACCTGGATATACCGGACATTCTCTTCGGACTTCCGGGCCCCTTTTTTCAGGTTCCTGGCAGCCTCGTTCGGTACATAGTGCAGCTCCATGGCCGCCTTCCACACCCGGTCCCGCACGCCGGGATCGCTGCAGCGATGATCGGGATCGTTCAGGATCCGCGAGACAGTTGCCGGTGATGTGCCGGCTCTCTTCGCAATTTCTTTCAAAGACATTCTCTGTGCCCTCCCCTGCCTTTGCATCGGTCCATCGTGCGGTGAACAGATGTGAAAAGGCAGTGGACATCATATTCGGCTGAATCGTCCACTGCCTGAATCATTCATTGGGAACAGGTCCGATCAGGTCCCTGTCCTGCGTTTCCTTATGCCAGATACGGCTCCAGCTCCTTCAGCAGCAGATCCACCGCTTCCTCCAGGCTGTATTTGCTGGTATCGATGGTGATCTCCGGATTTTCCGGTGCTTCATAGGGGCTGTTGATTCCCGTGAAGTTGGGGATATCGCCGCTGCGCGCCTTCTTGTAGAGGCCCTTCACATCCCGCTTCTCGCACTCTTCCAGCGGTGTGCTGACGTAGATCTCGATGAAATCGTCGGTTCCGATGATCTCTCTCGCTCTGCGCCGGTCTGCCCGGTAAGGTGAGATGAATGCAGTCAGTGTGATCAGGCCGGCATCGTTGAGCAGCTTGGCCACTTCACTGACACGGCGGATGTTCTCGATCCGGTCGCGTTCGGTGAATCCCAGGTTGTTGTTGATGCCCATACGGATGTTGTCGCCGTCCAGCAGCATGGTGTGCTTGCCCTGCAGGGTCAGGTTCTTTTCGATGGCATTGGCCAGAGTGGACTTGCCGGCGCCGGAAAGTCCGGTGAACCACAGGGTCTTCGGCTTCTGGTTCAGTCCGGCCGCGCGGATCTCCCTTGTGATGTCCAGCTCCTGCCAGGTCAGGTTCTCGGATCTGCGCAGAGGATGGAGCACGGTGCCGCAGGCGGAGGTCATATTGGTGATCCGGTCGATGAGGATGAATTCACCCATGGTCCGGTGTTTCTCGAAAGCGTCGAAGACGATGGCTCTGGACGCTGCGATCTCACAGCGGGCGATCTCGTTCTTGCGGATATCCTTTGCCGGTACATGGTCGCCGGTATTGACGTCGATCCGGTAATCGATCTTCATGACGGTGGCCGGGACCTTCTGGGTACCCAGCTTCAGGAAGTAGCTCTTGCCTTCCACCAGCTTCTCGTCATCCATCCACAGGATGGTGGCGGAGAACATACCGGTCATCTGCAGATCCGTCCCCTGCACCAGCACGCTGCCGCGGGAAACGTCCACTTCCCTGTCCAGGCAGATGGTCACAGGCATGCCTGCGGAAGCGCAGTCCGTTTCCTCGTCCATGTGGAAGAGGCGCTGTACGGAAGCGGTCTCCTGGCTGGGCAGAACGGTCAGTGTGTCGCCCGTATGGACCTCGCCGGATTCGATCTGGCCGGCAAAACCGCGGAATGTCCGGTCCGGACGGCAGACACGCTGTACCGGAAGGACAAAGCCCTCTTCGTCCTGGTCAGCGGAAACATCCACCTGCTCCAGCCACTCCAGAAGAGTCTCATCCTTGTACCAGGGCATGTTGGGGGACCTGGTGGTGACGTTGTCTCCCTCGGTAGCGGAGACGGGGATCACCTTGATGTTCTGCAGATCAAGTTCCGCAGCCAGGACCCGGATATCCCGGGACAGTTCTTCAAATCTGTGCTGGTCGTATCCCACCAGGTCCATCTTGTTCAGGGCGAATACGAAATGACGGATACCCATCATGGCGCAGATCCGGGCATGGCGCCGGGTCTGGACCAGGATGCCCTTGGAAGCGTCGATCAGGATGACGGCCAGGTCAGCGAAAGATGCGCCGACAGCCATGTTCCTGGTATACTCTTCGTGTCCCGGTGTGTCCGCAACGATGAAGCTGCGGTGCTCCGTGGTAAAATACCGATAGGCTACGTCGATGGTGATGCCCTGCTCACGCTCAGCCATCAGTCCGTCCAGCAGCAGAGAATAGTCGATCTCGCCGCCGCGGCTGCCTACCTTGCTGTCCATGATCAGTGACTGCTGCTGGTCCGCGAAGAGCAGCTTGGCATCATAAAGCATATGTCCGATCAGTGTGGACTTTCCGTCGTCCACGCTGCCGCATGTAATGAATTTCAACAGTTCCTTCATTAGAAATATCCTTCCCGTTTTCTCTTTTCCATACTGGCTGATCCGCTGTCCTTATCGATGATCCGGCTGGTCCGCTCGGATTCGGCGGCGCTCAGGGTCTCTTCGATGATACCGTCGATATCCGTTGCCGTGGACTCCACACCGCCGGAAAGCGGGTAGCATCCCAGGGTCCGGAACCGTACCATCTTCATCTGCGGGACCTCTCCGGGATGAAGCGGCAGACGGTCGTCATCCACCAGGATCAGCTGACCGTCCCGTTCCACCACAGGACGCTCCGCCGCGAAATAAAGCGGCACGATAGGAATATTCTCGCGCTTGATGTATTGCCAGATGTCGGTTTCTGTCCAGTTGGAGATCGGGAAGACACGGATGCTCTCTCCCTTGTGGATCTCCGTATTGTAGCACTTCCACATTTCGGGACGCTGATTCTTCGGATCCCAGGCGTGCTCGCTGTTACGGAATGAGAACAGACGCTCCTTGGCTCTGCTCTTCTCCTCGTCACGGCGTCCGCCGCCGAAGGCCGCGGTGAATCCGTACTTGTCCAGGGCCTGCTTCAGGGCCTGGGTCTTCATGATGTCCGTATAGGCAGAACCGTGGTCGAAAGGATTGATCCCCTGCCGCACACCCTCTTCATTGATGTACTCCAGCATTTCGATCCCCAGCTCTTTCGCTCTGCGATCACGGAATTCGATCATTTCCTTGAACTTCCACGTGGTGTTCACGTGAAGGAACGGGAACGGCGGTTTTTCAGGATAAAACGCCTTCATGGCCAGGTGGAGCATGACGGAGGAGTCCTTGCCGATGGAATACAGCATAACAGGCTTCTCGCATTCTGCCGCGACCTCACGCATGATATAGATTGCTTCCGCCTCAAGGCGGTCCAGATGATTCATTGAATTACTCCCTCCTGTTCCGTACACATGCAAAAGCTGGTCAGCTCCATGTCCCGGAACCGGCTCCGATCAGACGGAGCTTTCTGAAGATATACATATCTATTTAATATTATACTTGCTATCGATAAAATGACAATGACAAAATGATAAAAAAATGCATGGATCACATCATCTTCTGCAGTTTCAGGTAGATCCGGTCAAGGAAATCCGTGACCCTCCGGCGAAAGATCAGGCCCAGGATAAACATGACGCAGATGCAGCCCGCGATGACAGCTGCGCTGGCATAGCCCCCGGTATTGACCTGCTGCCCGATCATAAGGGATCCAATCATGCCCGGCGCCCTTCCCACCATGGAGAGAAGCAGGAAAGGCTTCAGCTTCATCTCGGACAGGCCGGCGGCGTAGGTGCACAGATCCTTCGGTACCCCGGGGATCAAATAGATCAGGAAGACGATGGCCACGCCCTTCCTGCTGTTGATCTTGTTCAGGGAATCATTGATCTTCTCTTCCCCGAAGATCATATGCATGGCGTCGTGGCCCAGGATACGGGCCAGATAGTATGTGAGTATAGTCCCGAGAAAGGCGCCGGCCATGGTCAGGATGAAGCCGATCCAGAAGTGGAACAGATACCCTGCCGCCAGCTGCATGGCCTGTCCCGGCAGGATGCAGATCACGATCTGCAGGATCTGCAGACCCAGATAGATCAGCATGCTCTGGTGCCGGTACTGCAGGAAAAAGGCTTCGATCTCCTGGATGGAGTTGAACTCCTCGATCAGATCGTGGTGGAAGAAAAAGATATACGCCGGGATCCCGATCAGGAGCACCAAAAGCAGCGCCAGTTTGATACCGGCTGATATCTTCCGGAATGCCGCTCTCTTTTTTTCTTTTCCTTCTTCGTCTGTCATAGCTGCACCAGCCTTTGGTCCAGAAGCTCCTGCAGGGCGCGGATCACGCCGAATCTGGAGTGCTCATAGGTCAGGCCGCCCTGAAAATAAACCACATAGGGAGGCCGGATGGGCGCGTCTGCCGAAAGCTCGATGGATGATCCCTGTACGAAGGCGCCCGCGGCCATGACCACGGGGTCCTCATAACCCGGCATATCCCAGGGCTCCGGCTTCACGTAAGCGTCCACGGGAGCCGCGGCCTGAATGCCCTGGCAGAAAGCCACCACCGCTTCCGGCGAGCCCAGCTTCACCGCCTGGATGATGTCGCTGCGGGAATCCGCGGGACCCGGACAGGTCTCGAAGCCCAGCTTCCCGAAGACTCCGGCGCAGAGTACAGCGCCCTTCACCGCCCCGTTTACGGTCTGCGGCGCCATGAAGAGGCCCTGCAGCATGGAACGGGTCTGTCCGAAGGTGAGACCGCATTCGCCGCCGATGCCCGGGGAAGTCATCCGGTAGGACACTTTCTCGATCAGGTCCTCCCGTCCCACCACATATCCGCCGGTGAGGGCCAGTCCGCCGCCGGGATTCTTGATCAGGGAGCCTGCCATGATATCCGCGCCCACGTCCGTGGGTTCCTGGACGTGCAGGAACTCTCCGTAGCAGTTGTCCACCATACAGATGATGTCCGGCCGGATGCCGTGGACGAAGTCCGCCCAGGCTTTGATCTCTTCAATGGTAATGGCCTTTCGCCAGCCGTATCCTGTGGCCCGCTGCAGGCAGACCATCTTCGTGGCGGGACCGATGGCCCGGCCCAGGGCTTCCAGATCGATGGTCCCGTCGGGACGAAGCTCCACCTGCTTATAATTCACGCCGAAATCCTTCAGGGAGCCTTTTCCCTCCCCCCGGATGCCGATCACTTCCTCCAGGGTATCGTAGGGGCCGCCGGTACTGTAGATGAGCTCATCCCCGGGACGCAGCGGTCCCATGAGCGCCAGGGTCAGGGCGTGGGTCCCGTTGACGATGATGGGACGGACCAGGGCCGCTTCCGTATGAAAGATGGAGGCATAGACCCGTTCGATGGCATCCCTGCCCGGATCATCGTATCCGTAGCCTGTGTTCCAGTGGAAATGCATGTCCCGGATGCCGTTCTTCTGGAAAGCATCCAGGATCTTGTACTGATTATAAGCCTTCACATCGTCCAGGTGACTGAACAGGCCGGCGGATTCCTTCTCGCATTCCTCCACCAGCCTGAGCACATCTTCAGAGATGTGAAATTCATTTTTCAGAAGTTCGTTGGTATTGCTCTGCATGTATGTCGATTCCTTCCTGTTTTTTTGATGATATTCTTGATTGGCCGGGACTATCGTTTGCTGTCCTCGCCTTTTCGTTCCAGTTCCCATTCCATGTCCCTGACCAGGTCGCGTTTGACGTTCATCTTATGATCCGCGTACAGCTGTGTGGTGGTCACCTGTTCGTGATCCAGAAGAGCCTGGACATCGAAGATGGAATTGCCCCGTCCGATCAGGCTGGTGGCCGCCGTAGCCCGCAGCTTGTGGGGACTGTAGCCGCTCTTTCTGGAGGTGGACATGCCGATGGATGTATATTTCTTCACCAGGTCCCGGATGGCCCGTTCTGTCATCCTTCTGCCCTGGAGCGACAGGAACAGCGCGTCCCGGTGCTCCTCGTCCAGCTGGTCGTCCTCCGCCCTTTCGTTTTCGATATAATCCTGGACGACTTCGGTGACGGAGATGTTCAGGGGCATGACCGCCTCCTTGTCCCGCTTGCGGTAGATCTTGAATTCTCCCCGCTGGAAGTTGAAGGACGAGACATTCAGCTGCTGCAGCTCGAAGAGCCTGAGGCCGTAGGTCAGAAATAGGATCAGGATGGCCTTGTCTCTCTTTTTTGTCTTCTCCCAGAACTGGCGCTCTTTGTCCGTCAGGTGGGCTCCGGTGGAGACGGCGTCCAGCATGATCATGACCTCATCGTCCTGCAGGGCCTTGATCTCCCGCTCGCC
>CAMNJK010000071.1 GCA_946541435.1 uncultured Bacillota bacterium | reverse complement strand
TCCGCAAGACATACCGCAAGCTCTACTGGACCAACATGGGCAAGATGCTGAACCTGCTCTTTGACATCGAAGACGGTGTGGAGCGGATGAAAGACATCGGCGCAAGGATCATGGAAGAGCACGACATCTACCCGATCCTGGCAGACGACAACGGATACAAGGAACTGGAGCGTGAGGAGCTGAAGAAGGTGATCGATGAGAAATTCATCGACCGGCTCCAGACCAAGTCCACCACATACGCGCGGCAGGAGACAGACCGCAGCACCTACCAGGCCATGGAGGCGTTCATCCACAACCTGAACACCATGCACTCCAGAGCCGGCGCCCAGGTGCCGTTCTCATCCATCAACTTCGGTACAGATACTTCCCCGGAGGGAAGGATGGTCATCAAGAACATCCTCCTGTCCATTGAGGCAGGCCTGGGCCATGGCGAGACTGCCATCTTCCCGGTCAGCATCTTCAAGGTCAAGGAAGGGATCAACTACAATCCGGAAGACCCCAACTATGACATGTTCAAACTGGCCATGAAGGTCTCCGCCAAGCGGCTGTTCCCCAACTTCGCCTTCATCGACGCTCCCTTCAACCTGCAGTATTACAAGGAAGGGGATCCGAACACAGAGATCGCTTACATGGGCTGCAGGACCCGTGTCATCGGAAACGTCCATGATCCTTCCAGACAGGTGGTGGGAGGCAGAGGCAACCTCAGCTTCACATCCATCAACCTGCCCCGGATCGCCATCCGCGCCCATGGCGACGTGGAATGGTTCTTCGAGGAACTGGAGCGCAAGGTCCGTCTGTGCATGGATCAGCTGATGGAGCGGTATCGCATCCAGGCGGCCAAGAAGGTCAAGAACTACCCCTTCCTGATGGGACAGGGTGTCTGGATCGATTCTGACAAGCTGAGTGAAGAGGATGAAGTGGGAGAAGTCCTGAAGCACGGCACACTGTCCGTCGGATTCATCGGACTGGCTGAGGCGCTGAAGGCGCTGATCGGCGCCCATCAGGGCGAGACGGATGAGGCCCAGACCCTGGGACTGGAGATCATCGGCTTCATGCGTAAGCTCATGGATGAAGAAAGCCGCAAGACCGGATTCAACTATACCCTGCTGGCCACCCCGGCAGAAGGCCTTTCCGGAAGGTTCGTCCGGATCGACCGCGCCAAGTACGGTGTGATCGAAGGCGTAACGGACAGGGATTACTACACCAACTCCTTCCATATTCCGGTTTACTACAACATCAACGCTTTTGAGAAGATCAGAAGGGAAGCGCCCTACCATGCGCTGACCAATGCAGGTCATATCAGCTATATCGAACTGGACGGAGATCCCACCAAGAATCTGGAAGCCTTCGAGCAGGTGGTCAGATGCATGAAGGAGAGCGGCATCGGATACGGTTCCATCAACCATCCGGTAGACCGTGACCCGGTCTGCGGATACACCGGCATCATCGACAACCAGTGCCCCTGCTGCGGCAGGATCGAAGAGGACGGCGATGTGGGATTCGAACGGATCCGCAGAATCACCGGATATCTGGTGGGCACCATGGATAAGTGGAACGATGCCAAGACTGCCGAAGAGAAAGACCGTGTGAAGCACAGCCTCGGAACGGAGATGGAGCAGCTGTGAGTACACTGAAGCTTGCGGGGATCATGAGAGAGTCCATCGTCGACGGCCCCGGCATCCGGTTCGCCATCTTCTGTCAGGGCTGTCCCCACGACTGTCCGGGCTGCCATAACCCGGAGACCCACGATTTCAACGGCGGAACGGAGGTCAGCATCGAGAAGATCCTGAAGGCCATCGATGAGAATCCCATCCTGAAGGGCGTGACTTTTTCCGGCGGAGAACCCACCTGCCAGGCAGAGGGTTTTGCCGCGCTGGCCAGGGCTGTCAGGGCCCGGGGCCTGGACATCACCATGTTCAGCGGGTATACCTACGAGCAGCTGCTGGCCAGGGCAGAGAAGGAGCCGGCCCTGCAGGAACTGCTGGACCTGACGGATCTGCTGATCGACGGGCCCTATCTGAAGGCGGAGCGGGATCTGACCCTGCAGTTCCGCGGCAGCAGGAACCAGCGGCTCATCGATCTGAAGAAGACCAGGCAGGCGGGCCGGGTGGTCCTGTGGGATCCGGATGCCTGACCGGCAGAGAATGCAAAAGCTGGCCGGACCCGGTCAGCGGGCGGAAATAATCCGCGGCACAGCGGAAATACTTCTTGCGTTCGATTTTTCCCTGTGCTATAATGTCATTTGTTCGAGCCCAATCGGCAATATTTTGCCATGGACAGAACAGATCATCTACGAAATATAGCGAACAGCTGATCATATTCTACGTGTAAGGAGGTGCGGCAGATGTCAAGAAAGTGCGAGATTTGCGGTAAAGGACAGGTTTCCGGAAATAATGTATCCCACTCTAACAGACATACCAGAAGAAAGTGGAATGCGAATATCCAGTCCGTCAGAATCGAAGAAGACGGCAGAGTCAGAAGAGCCAAGGTTTGCACACGTTGTCTCAGATCCGGTAAAGTGAACCGCGCCATCTGATCACATCATAAGTGAGAATCGAAGAGCACCTGCATTGCTGCGGGTGCTTTTTTCTGTTCATTTTATCAGTGGCGGCTGTGAGCCTGATATGGTATTATAATGATATGTTTGAGATCAGCAATGAATTGGGAGAGATCCGCTTTTCAAAAAGCGTGATATATAAGATCTGCGCGGATGCGGTGGACCTTTGTGAAGGCAACGCCCGGATCCAGAATTACAAAGGCCGCTACAGCACCAAGCGGCCCGGTCTTCTGACGGCTTTTTCCCAGCAGGAGGAAGAACTGGACGACATCGAGATCCAGATGGCGGATCAGGATGTGGCCCTGAAGATCCACATCGTGACCCGGTTCGGCGTCAGCATCAGCGGGACGGCAAACACCATCATCGATCATGTTTATGAGCAGATGCAGGAGGTGCTCGGCATCCGCCCCGTCAGCGTGACTGTCGTCGTAACAGGAATCGCTTCCAAGACCATTGCAAAACGCCACCTTGAATTTACCAGATGACATGGAATTACAGGATCCCATCACAGTGCTTCGCGGCGTGGGGCCGAAAAAAGCAGAAGCGCTGGCAAAGCTTCATATTGAAACACTGGAGGATCTCCTGCTGACCCTGCCCAGGGAATACCAGGACCGGCGCGCGGTCTCCAGGATCGCGGAGCTTGCGGCGGGGCAGAGAACCACCGTCATCGCCAGGGTGGAACGGATCACAGAGAACTATATCCGGTCCGCCAGGAAACAGATGCTGAGGATCCTTGTGTCCGACGATACCGGGGCACTGGGCATTCTCTTTTTTCATGCCCATTTTCTGAAGCGGGCATTCCGCGTGGGCGAATGGTACGCCTTTTACGGCACCGTGTCGCAGGGGCGGCAGGGACTTCAGATGGTCCATCCCCAGTTCTCTTCGGCGGAGGAGAGAGAAGAGGGGATCCTTCCCATCTATCCCCTGACAAAAGGGATCACCCAGCGCGATATGAGAAGCTGGCAAAAGCAGGCCATGCCCCTGTATGAGAAGGCGGAAGAGTATCTGCCGGCGGAGGTGGTGGCAAGGTGCCGGCTGACGGACCCGGCGTCGGCGCTGGGGAGCATGCACTTTCCGGAAGACCGGCAGAAGTATCTGGAAGGCAAGTTCCGGATGATCTTCGATGAGCTCTTCCTGCTCCAGACGGGTCTCATGGCGGTCCGGGCCGCGGGAACAAAAGGGGAGGGCATCGCCTTTGATCCGGCTGCGGATCCGGCGCCTTATATCCGGACGCTGCCTTTTCCGCTGACCGCTGCCCAGAAACGGGTGCTGGAGGAGATCAAGAAAGACCTGATCTCCCCGAAGATCATGAACCGCCTGGTGCAGGGGGATGTGGGATCCGGCAAGACCGCGGTGGCGGAGGCGGCCATGTATATGGCGGTCAGGAGCGGTTATCAGGCGGTGCTGATGGCGCCCACGGAGATCCTGGCCCGCCAGCATTACGATGGGATCAGCGCGGCCTTTGCGGTCCACGGCATCCGGACGGGATTCCTGACCGGCAGCATGCGGGGCGCCGAGAAAAGGCAGGTGCTGCAGGATCTGGAAGATGGACAGATCCAGATCCTCATCGGTACCCATGCAGTGATCCAGCCCGATGTGAGCTTTGCCCGCCTGGGCCTTGTGATCACCGATGAACAGCACCGTTTCGGCGTGGACCAGAGGATCCGCCTGCGGGAAAAAGGCATGGATCCCAACGTGCTGGTCATGACGGCCACCCCCATTCCCAGGACCCTGGCCGCGGTGCTCTACGCGGATCTCGATATTTCCGTGATCGATGAGATGCCGCCGGGAAGGACGCCCGTACGCACCAGGTGTCTGCAGGAAAAGGAACGGGAGACAGCCTACCGGCACGCGGAGCAGGAGATGGCCGCCGGGCGGCAGGTATACGTGGTAACGCCCCTGATCGATACTTCGGAGAGCCTGGAGGTCCGTTCCGCCCAGGAAACGGCGGAAGAACTGCAGCAGCGGTTCGACGGACACAGCGGCCACGGCGCCTACCGGGTGGCCCTGCTCCACGGGGCGATGAAGCAGGAGGAAAAAGACAGGATCATGGAAGCCTTTGCTTCCGGAGACATCGACCTTCTGGTGTCCACCGTGGTCATTGAAGTCGGGATCAATGTCCCCAACGCCACGGTCATGATCATAGAAGACGCCCAGCGGTTCGGCCTGGCCCAGATGCACCAGCTCCGGGGCCGGGTGGGGCGGGGAAGCCACCCATCCGTGTGTTACCTGGTTTTGCGCGGGGATTCGGAGATCGCCGCATCGAGAGGGGCCATCATGGAATCCACCACCAACGGCTTTGTGATCGCGGAAGAAGACCTGAAGCTGCGGGGACCCGGCGATCTGTTCGGGACCCGGCAGCACGGACTGCCGGCCCTGGCAGTGGCGGATCTGGCCCGGCACGGGGAAGTGCTGCAGAAGGCCAGGGAGGAAGCGCGGATGGTGATCGAGGAGGATCCGGGGCTTGACCGGCCGGAGCACAGGAAGCTGCGGGCCCGGGTCTCCCGCATGTTCAGCGGCGGATTTACGCTGGATCTTTAATGCAGCTTTGACAGGGAGGATGACAAATGAGAGTAATCGCAGGACAATACAAAGGCAGGAAGCTGGAATCGCCGGAGAACTATGACATCCGGCCCACCACAGATAAGGCCAAGGAAGCGCTGTTCAGCATCCTTTATAATGACATCCCGGGCGCCCGGGTGCTGGATCTGTTTGCCGGCACCGGCGGCCTGGGGATCGAAGCCCTGTCCCGGGGCGCGGCGGAGTGCGTTTTTGTGGACCATTCCCGGCAGGCAGTGTCCCTGATCCGGCGGAATCTGGACCACTGCGGCGTGACGGAGCCCGTCCGGGTGGCCGGGGGAGACTACCGGAGGGTCCTGGCGGGGCTCAGCGGCAGCTTCGACATCATCCTGATGGACCCGCCCTACAATCAGGGACTGCTGGAGGAGGCCTTCCGGCTGATCCGGGAGCACGACCTTCTGGCGGAAGACGGCGTCATCGTCTGTGAGCACCGAAAAGAAGAGGATCTTCCGGACGACTGCTTCGGATTCACCAAGGAAAAAGAACGGCGTTACGGCATTGTGAAACTGTCGATATTCCGCTGATATTTCGTTGAAAGACGATGCGGGATATGATAAGATAAATGACGAATATGGGAGGCGTCCGGATGCAGACCAAAGCGATATATACAGGATCCTTCGATCCGCTGACCAATGGACATATGAACATCATCACCAGAGCGGCCAGGCTTTACGATGAGCTGACCGTGGGTATTATCTCGAACCCGTCCAAGGTTCCGCAGTTCCCCATCGAAGAGCGGGAACTGATGATCGCTGAGGCTCTGGAGTCGATCCCCAACGTCCGGGTGGACCATTTTTCGGGCCTTCTGGCTGACTTCGTCAACAGAAACGGCTTCAACGTGGTGGTCCGGGGACTGCGGGGCGGTTCGGATTTCGAATACGAACTGCAGATGGCACAGATGAACGCCAGACTTTTCAACGATCACGTGGAAACGGTGTTCCTGATGACTGATCCGCAGTATTCCTACATCAGCTCCAGCGTGGTCAAGGAAGTCCACGCTCTGGGCGGAAGCATCAAAGGCCTGGTTCCGGATCCCATCCTGCGGCGGATGGATGAAAAACTGCGCAGCAGATAATAAAAATCAATACGGGAGGATAACATGAGGGTTTTAGAATTACTGGAAGAAATCGAAGAAATCGTTGATACTGCAGCGGGATTTCCCCTGACCGGAAAGATCATGGTCGATTCCCAGGAACTGCTGGAGATCGTTCGTGAGATCCGTGCAGAACTCCCGGATGAGATACAGCAGGCACAGTGGATCAAGAACGAAAGAGAGCGCATCATCACTGAGGCGAAGAATCAGTATGAAGCAGTGATCGAGGATGCCCAGAAGCAGGCTGACGCCCTGGTGGAGAGCAATGACATCACCGTCAGATCCAAGCTGCGGGCGGATGAACTGATGAAGGTGACCGAGAACACAGCCAAGCAGCTGAAGATCGGGACCTATGATTATCTGGACGGGATCCTGTACAGCTTCCAGGGCAAGATGGAGCACCTCAGCTCTCTGTATTTCGGAGATATGTTCGCGAGCATCGAGAAGGCCTTCAATGACATCAACTCCGCGCTGGAGTCGAACCGGGAGGAACTCAAGGAGATGGCTTACAGAGCCCAGATCGACGCGGACGAACCGGAGAGACCTCTGCCGGAGATGGACATGGAGCCGGAAGGCTTCGGATCCGAAGAATAAAAGAACAAAGCTGCTTCAGGACGCCATGGTTCGCCGGGAACCGTGGCGTTGTTTCAGTTATGGGGGTGTGGAGCAGACACTGATGAAACGGATACTTGGAATCACAGCAGAATACGATCCCTTCCACAGAGGGCATGCCTATCAGATCGGCTGCGCCAGGGAGCAGGCGGATCCTGACGCGGTGATCTGCGCCATGAGCGGGGACTTCACCCAGCGGGGGGAGCCTGCGGTCCTGGATAAATGGACCAGAGCGCGGATCGCCGTTCAGCATGGGGCGGACCTGGTTTTTGAGCTGCCCTTCCAGTATGCCTGCAGCCGGGCGGAGAACTTCGCCGCCGGGGCGGTGGACCTCCTGGCCAGCGCGGGGGCGACCCATATTTCCTTCGGCTGTGAGGCAGAGCGCCCGGAGGATCTGCAAAAGCTGGCCGGGGCCCAGATGGAGCACGCCCGGGAGATCGAGACACAGGTCCGGGAGAGGATGAAGGACGGCTGTTCCTATGCCAAGGCCCGGGAACTGGTCTGTCAGGACCTGTTCGGAGAGGACCTGACTCAGCTTCTTCTGACGCCCAATAACATCCTGGCCCTGGAGTACCTGAAGCGGATGCTGCAGTGGGAAAAGCGCGGTGTAAGGCTGATCCCGGTGCCGGTGCACAGGGAGGGAAGCGGGTACAAGAATACGAACCCCGACAGCGGCTTTGCCGGCGGCGCGG
>CAMNJK010000070.1 GCA_946541435.1 uncultured Bacillota bacterium | reverse complement strand
ACCACCATGTACATCGTTCTTGAGGAGAACAAGACCCAAAACAGCGATCAGGTGGTGAAGATCCTTCGGAAATATGAGAAGAAATACGGACTCACCATTCAGACTTCCGCGGATCAGGATTTCGCGTCTATGATGGGCGGAAGTGATGTTTCTGTAAAGCTTTATTCCGATGATCTGGACAAGCTGCGGGAGTCTGCAGAGAATATTGAGCGCCGGATGCGGAAAATGAAAGCGCTGGAAGATGTCTCCGACATTACGGAGAGCCGGACTGAGGAAGTCCATATCACCGTTGACAAGAATTACGCCATGGAGAAGGGGCTTACTGTAGCCCAGGTCTATCAGCAGATCGCCGCCAAACTGCTGGAAGAGAAGGAGGCCACCACCCTGAAGCTGGAGGATTCCGATATCGATGTCATGATAGAGAATGCTTCCGCTGAATATCCCCTGGAAGACCTGGAGGCTCTGCGGCTCACCGTGGATAAAAAAGACGGGACTCGAAAGCATGTCCGTCTGTCCAGGATCGCTGATATCAGCAGGGATGCATCCCTGACCCAGATCCAGCATGCGGATCAGAGGCGCAGCATCGAGGTCACTGCCGGCGTGAAAGACGGGTATAACATTACCAAGGTTACATCTCAGATCCGCAGCACCATCGGCAGGGAAAAGCTGCTCAGCAAGGGTGTAGAGGCGGAATACGGCGGTCAGAATGAAGAAATCATGCATTCCATGAGGCAGCTGCTGCTTATGATGATCGTCGGATTCATGCTGGTCTATCTGATCATGGTGGCCCAGTTCCAGTCGCTGCGTTCGCCCTTTATCATCATCTTCAGCATCCCGCTGGCTTTCACCGGAGGTATGCTGGGGCTCCTGCTGACAGGGCAGGTCATGAGCGTCATCGGCATGTTCGGCTTTGTCATGCTGATGGGCATCGTTGTCAACAACGCCATCGTACTGGTAGACTGTATCAACCGGTTCCGCCTGGAAGGGCAGGAACTGGATGAAGCTATCGTCAACGCCGGCGCTGTCCGCATGCGTCCGGTCATCATGACGGCCCTGACCACGATTCTTGGACTTCTGCCTCTGGCCATCGGTTTCGGCAACGGGGCTGAAATGGTGCAGCCGGTGGCGGTGGTCTGCATCGGCGGACTGCTTTACGCTACGGCTATGACACTGCTGGTGGTACCTGTCATGTACCGCCTGATCGGCCGGAAACGGATGGTCAAAATCGAGGATGAACAGCTTGAAATCGTAAATGTATGATGCTATAATATGTGAGTCGTGCCGGCATGATGGAATTGGCAGACGTGCGGGATTCAAAATCCCGTGGTGGCAACACCGTGTGGGTTCGACCCCCACTGCCGGCACCACTTCAAGATAATACATTATTTACCCGGGAGGAAGACAATGAATTCCACAATTATCACAATTTTGCCTTTGATACTGCTGATCGTCGTCATGTATTTCCTGATGATCCGTCCGCAGAAGAAGCGGGAGAAGGAAACCACAGCGATGAGAAACAGCGTTCAGGTCGGAGATGAGATCGTTACGATCGGCGGCATCTGCGGCAGGATCGTCAAAACAAAGGACGAGACCATTGTGATTCAGGTCGGCGCGGATAAGGTCAAGATGGAAATGATGAGATGGTCCATTTCGAAGGTCGTAAGCGAAGGCAAGAACCACAACAAGCATGCGGCGGAGGACTTTGACGAGATCAGCGACGCTGAGGAAAACGAAGTCAGAAAATCCAAGCCCAAGAGAATGAAGAAGAAGGCGCCTGTTGTAGAAGAAGAACCGGCAGCAGAAGAAGCACCGGTAGAGATTCCGGAAGAGGCACCGGCAGCGGAGGAAGCGCCGGTGGAAGTTACGGCAGAAGAGCCCGCAGCAGAAGAAGCACCGGCTGAGGCTCCCGCTGAGGAAACTGCTGACGCAGACCAGGAGGCATAAGCGGGTCCCGCATGATCAGGACTTGGACAAAGCCCCCGAAATCCATAAGGTTTTCATCGAAAGAAGAAATGTAAGCATTTCTTCTTTCTTTGTTTTTGTCCTTGTATGCAAGTTCAAAAAAGTGTAGAATATAATGTACTATTCTGTGACAGAAGCAGAAAAACATATCTTTATTAGCTGGAGGAAATTATGAGTTATAACGTGAGACGGGTGCTGGCGATAATCTTCATCATTATCATCGCATTCGGATGGGTCGTTACAGTCAATGGAATCGGACCGATGACACCGATCAAGGACCGGATGGGACTTGGACTTGACATCAAGGGCGGTGTCTACGTCATTCTGGAAGCGGACAAGGAGGAACTGGCCAAGTACAGTACCGAAGATGACAAGCGTACGGTCATGGAACAGACCCAGGCGGTCATCGAAAACCGTGTCAATGAAATGGGTCTTTCAGAGCCGACAGTCACCATCGAGGGTGAGAACCGTATCCGTGTCGAACTTCCCGGCGCGACAGACGCAGAGGAAGCCATCGAACAGATCGGTAAGACAGCGCAGCTGCAGTTCATCCTTGCGGACGGAACCCAGGTGCTGGACGGAAGCAGCGTCAAAGACGCCCAGGCCGGACAGGATGACAAGTCCACAGGATACGCAGTCAATCTGAAATTCGATTCGAGCGGCGCTGATGCCTTCTACGAAGCCACCAAGAAAGCTTATAACGGAGAAGTCAAATCCGCCATCGAGGGTGTGGGAGACGGCGCCATCGCCATCGTGCTGGATAACGAGATCATCTCCGCGCCTCACGTCAATGAGCCCATTGCCGGCGGAAGCTGCAGCATCACCGGTGACTTCACACAGGAAGAAGCATCCAACCTGGCGGCTCTGATCCGGGGCGGATCACTGCCCATCACCCTGACTGAGGTCAGCTCCTCGGTACAGTCTGCGAAGATCGGATACAATGCCCTTGAGATGAGCGTCTATGCCGGCCTGATCGGTCTTGGACTGATCCTGCTCCTGATGCTGATCGCCTACAGAGGCCTTGGCATCGCGGCGGACCTGGCGCTCTTGTTCTACGTGGTCATCGTACTGAACATCATGTCTCTGATGGGCGTTACACTGACCCTGCCCGGTATCGCAGGTATCATCGTTGCTGTCGGTATGGCGGTAGACGCCAACGTTATCATATTCTCCCGTATCCGGGAGGAACTTTCTGCCGGACGAAGTATCCGGGTGGCGGCGGAGACCGGTTATAAGCGGGCGCTGACATCCATCATCGACTCCCAGGTGACCACCCTGATCGCGGCTGTCATCCTGTATGAAGTGGGCACAAGTTCCGTTAAGGGATTCGCGTTCACCTTCATGGTCGGTATCATCGTCAGTATCTTCACGGCAGTCATCGTCACACAGCTGTACGTGGGACTGTTCGCCCAGAGCAGATCCTTCGCCAAGCTGTCCTTCTTCGGCATGAAGAAGGATGGCACTGCCAGCTTCACATTCCACAAGCGGATCCACTTTATCGATAAGAGAAAGGTGTTCTACTGCATTTCCGCGGTGATCCTGGTCATCGGTCTGGGCTGCGGTATCGTCCGGGGCCTCAACTTCGGTATCGACTTCACCGGCGGCACCATGATCCAGATGGACATGCACAAACAGGTCAAGATCGCGGATGTGGAGAAGGCCATCAGCCAGTATGACCTGGATCCGGAGATCATCTACTCCGGAGCTGACAATTCCGGTATCGTGATCCGTACCACCAAGGCGCTGGAGAACGTTGACCGGGCCAAGGTCATCGACAGCATCAACGAAGAATTCGGCACCACGGACAAGGATGTAGTGGCGCAGGAACTGTTCGGCGGATCCGTGGGCAAGGAACTCAGGAACAATGCCATCCTGGCTCTGGTCATCGCTGCGGCATGCATGCTGATCTATATCAGGATCCGGTTCCGTCAGTGGCGGTTCGGCGGGGCGGCCCTTCTGGGCGACCTGCATGACGTTCTGATCGTCATTTCCTTCTACGCCATTTTCCAGGTGACCGTCAACAACCCCTTCATCGCGGGTATCCTGACCGTTGTCGGTTACTCCATCAACGATACCATCGTTATCTTTGACCGGATCAGAGAGAACCTGAATTATATGAAGCGCGGCGAGCTGGTGGAGACCATCGACAACTCCATCACCCAGACGCTGGGCCGGTCCCTGATGACCTCATTGACCACCATCATCGTCATGATCCCGCTGCTGATCCTGGCGGGCGACGCAATCCGCGAATTCGTCATGCCGCTGATGGTCGGTATCCTGGCCGGAACCTATTCATCCATCTGCGTATGTTCGCCGTTCTACTATGAGTTCAGCACCATGAACAAGGTGTCCACTTATGAACGTCAGGTGAAGCTGGCCAAGAAGCAGGCGAAGAAAGACGCAAAGGAAAAAGCCAGACTGGCAGGGCCTGCTGCCGCTGAAGAAGCAGCAGAAAAAGCGCCGAAGGAAGAGGCGCCTGTGAAGCAGGCGATCGAGGCAGCTGAGGCACCGGCTGCGGAAGCCGCTGAGACTGCGGCTCCGAAGAAGGCGCAGGATAAGCCCAAAAAGCCGGCCAATGGCCAGCGCCGTTCCAAGCGTTATGTGAAGGGCAACGCCAAGAAGGCCGAACCCAGAGAAAGCGAAGAAGACTTCCGTCTGTAACAACAGCTGATTCCATGCCGCGAACGTCCTGATGGCGTTTGCGGCATTTGGATGTTGTAAGATGAGAAACCGGCCCGCAAAAAGAAAGCAAGTTACAGAAAGCAAGTGACTATGAAGAAAAAATCCGAATTCCTGAAAACTTTACTGGACTACAATCCGAATTATGATATCGAGCTGATCGAGCGCGCCTATGATACGGCGGAGGAAATGCACCGAGGTCAGCTTCGAAAGTCCGGGGAACCCTATCTGATCCACCCCATGGCGGTGGCTGAGATCCTGGCCGGACTGGGCATGGACGAAGAGACCATCGTCGCCGGCCTGCTCCACGATGTGGTGGAGGATACGGAATACACCGAGGAAGAACTGATCAGGGATTTCGGAGAGGAAGTCGGCCTTCTGGTGGACGGTGTTACCAAACTGAGTTCACTGAAGTTCGAAAGCAAGCAGCAGCGTCAGGTGGAGAACCTGCGAAAGATGTTCCTGGCCATGTCCAAGGACATCCGGGTGCTGATCATCAAGCTTTCCGACCGGCTGCACAATCTGCGGACTATCAACTATATGACCCACGACAAGATCGTGGAGAAATGCCAGGAGACCCTGGATATCTACGCGCCTCTGGCTGCCCGCCTCGGTATCTATTCCATGAAGATGGAGCTGGAGGACATCGCCCTCAAGTTCCTGGAACCGGAAGCCTACTATGATCTGGCGGAGCAGGTGAGCGAACGAAAGGAAGAGCGGGAGGATGCCATCGACGGGATCATCTTCCACATGAAGCAGGCCCTGGATGAGATCGGCATCAAATATGAGATCTACGGCAGGTCGAAGCACTTCTACAGCATCTTCAAGAAAATGAAATATCAGCACAAGAACATCGATGAGATCTTCGACCTGATGGCCGTACGGATCATCGTTGATACTGTCCGGGACTGCTACGCGGTGCTCGGACTTGTGCATACTATGTGGAGACCGATCCCCGGCCGGTTCAAGGATTATATCGCCATGCCCAAGCCAAACATGTATCAGTCTCTGCACACCACCGTGATCGGCGACGCGGGCCGGCCCTTTGAGATCCAGATCCGGACCCACGAGATGCATCAGATCGCGGAATACGGCATCGCTGCCCACTGGAAGTACAAGGAGGGCATCAAGTCCGACACCGAAGAGGTGAAGCTCAGCTGGCTCCGGCAGGCTCTGGAATGGCAGAAGGATGTCAGTGACCCGCGGGAGTTCATGGAATCGCTGAAGATGGACCTGTTCTCTTCTCAGGTATTCGTGTTCACGCCTCAGGGAGACGTCATCGATCTGCCGGCGGGTTCCACTCCATTGGATTTCGCCTTTAAGATCCACACCGATGTGGGATGCAAATGCGTTGGCGCCAAGGTGAACGGCAAGATGGTCACCATCGATTATCCGCTGGAAAACGGCAACATCATCGAAATCGTGACTTCGCCCAACGCGGCCGGCCCCAGCATCGACTGGCTCAAGATCGCCAAGAGCAGCTCTGCCAGAAACAAGATCCGGCAGTGGCTGAAGCGCGAGAACCGCAATGACGCGGTGGACAAGGGCAAGGACCTGTTCGACAAGTACCTGCGGAAGAAGGGACATGATCCCAAGGAGCTGCTGAAGAACTCCTACCTGAACCGGGTGGTCAAGGAACTGAACTTCAAGGATCAGGACGAACTCTTCACCCAGCTCAGCTACGGCGGCAACTTCCAGAGCAAGGTCATGGGCATCCTGCTGGGTTATGAGGAAGAAGCCGGACACCTGGAGGAGACGGCGAAAGAGACCAGCCTCATGGATGACCTGAACCGGGTGGGCGAGAAGGTCCAGAAGCGTACGGAACGGGCGGAACAGGAACACAGGCACATGATCGACGCCACCGGCGTCGTGGTTGACGGTGTGGATAATCTGCTGATCCAGCTGGGCCGCTGCTGCCGTCCGGTGCCCGGAGACGATATCGTCGGCTTCATCACCAAAGGCAGGGGCATCACGGTCCACCGCAGAGACTGCGACAATCTGCGGAATCTCGACGAAGAAGACCGCAAGAGAATGATCGAGGTCAGCTGGGATCCGGAGCTTCTGAGCAAGGGGTCCTACAACAGCACCATCGCCATCATCGCCAGAGATCAGAAGGGGATCTTCTCCAGCATCTCCAAGATCTGCGAGGACATGGACGTACATATCGTGGGGATCCACGCGGAAGCAGCCAGAGACGAGACCATTCGCATGGACCTGACTGTGGGGATCCACGACAAAGAGCAGGTGGAGAAGATGTGCCGGTCTCTGAAGAACGTCCCCGGCATCATCGACGCATACAGAAGCAGGGCATAAGCTGCCCGGGAACCCGGCGTCAAGGAGGAAACAATGAAGATCATGAACATGCCAGCGGGAGCGCTGGGTACGAATACATATCTGGCCATCGACGAGATGACCAACAAGGGATTTATCGTGGATCCCGGAGACTGGAACGAGACCATGAAAAAGCAGGTGGAATCCACCGGCGTTGACCTGGAATACATCATCCTGACCCACGGACACGCGGATCACATCATGGGGATCCCGGCCCTGCTGGAGGATTATCCGGATCTCAAGGTGATCGCCAACGTCAACGAACAGGAAATGCTGGCGGATCCCGATTTCAACATGAGCCGGCAGTTCGGCCATGTAACCGAGATCCATCCGGACATTCTGGTGGATGACGGAGACAGGATGAACGTGGGCAGCCTGGAACTCATCTTCCTGCACACACCGGGGCATTCTCCCGGCGGCATGTGCATCCATATTCCTGCCTGGCTGACCTGCTTCAGCGGAGACACCTTATTCCAGAACTCCATCGGCAGGACAGACTTCCCGGGCTGTTCCTACAAGAAGCTGGTGGATGCCGTGCGCGAAAAACTCTGGCCCATGCCGGACAACACAGATGTTTATCCGGGACACATGGGACCGACCTACATCGGCTGGGAAAAGGAGCACAATCCCTTTGTTTGAGAT
>CAMNJK010000069.1 GCA_946541435.1 uncultured Bacillota bacterium | reverse complement strand
GCACAGAAAAAGGGCTGTTGCATGCAACAACCCTTTATGCCTGATTCTGTATCTTCCGGTATGAGCATGAGCAGGGCGGAAATGGTATCTGCTCCTGCTGGGACAGAATCAGTCACTGTTCAGTTCTCGTTGTAAGGCTTCAGATCCTCTGCCCAGATAAGTTCTACGCCGGTGGCTGCCTGTACATCTTCCCGGGTATAGTCGGGATGCAGTTCTGTGACGATGATCCCGTCCGGAGTCACCTCCATGACCGCCATCTCGGTGATGATCTTGGTGACACATTTTTCGGCGGTCAGCGGCAGAGAGCAGTTCTCTACGATCTTATGCATTCCCTTCTGGGTATGGAGCATGGTGATGATCACTTCGGGACATCCCACGCACAGATCCATGGCGCCGCCCATGCCGGCCACCTTCTTGCCGGGAACGATCCAATTGGCCAGATCGCCGTTTTTGGCCACTTCCATGGCGCCCAGAACGGTGGCTCTGACATGGCCGCCCCGGACCAGACCGAAGGACTCGGCGGTATCGAAATATTTGGCTCTGGGCAGGGCCTTGACATAGGAGCCGCCCGAGTTGATGATATCCACGTCCAGATCGTCCGGATGCGAGACTGCTTCATCGATTCCGGCGAATCCGTTCTCAGAGTGACAGGTGACCAGAACATCATCCGGAAGGTAATCCGCCACCATGGTGGGAAGACCGATTCCCAGATTGATGAAATCACCGTGTTTGAATTCCTTCGCGCATCTTTTTGCGATTCTTGCCTTTAAATCTGCCATTTCTGTTCCCCCTCCACAATTGTATCCACCAGGACTCCGGCGACCTGCCAGAGATCCGGATCGGTTTCGCCGACTTCCACCAGCCGCTCGGGAGCGATGATGGTGTGGTCGGCTGCGCCTGCCATAACGATATTGAAGTTTCTGGTTGCCTTAGAACACATATAATTGCCGAATGTATCCGCCAGGGAAGGACGGAGCAGGGCGTAATCGGCTTTGAGCGGACGCTCAAAGAGCCAGCGCTTGCCGTCGATCTCCATGACTTCTTTTTTCAGACCATTCTCATCGAGCTCTGTCTCGATGGGGGTGCCCAGACCCACCGGGGTGAGCACACCGCCCAGACCGTATGCCGCGGCGCGGATCTTTTCGGCCAGGGTCCCCTGGGGAACCAGTGTGTAGGTCAGAGTCCCTGCGGAGAACTGTTCGTTCAGCTTGGGATTGACCCCCAGGTGAGACGCGATGATGTGGTCTACCATGTTGTTCTCCAGAAGCCGGCCGATGCCGCGGGCAGTCTTGGCAGCGAAATCTCCCGGAGGCTGTCCTGCGTCCAGGCCGCCGTCGTTGCCGATGACGGTCAGATGCTTGACGCCCTTGCGGACCAGCGCGTCCATCAGGATCTGCGGGGAGCCGGTCGCCAGAAAGCCGCCCACCATGATGGTCATTCCGTCTTCAATGCCGGCAACTGCTTCGTCTGCTGTCAGAACCTTATTAATCATAATAACCACCTTTCTGATCTGCTTATGAACAGATTTTCACTACCTGTCCATATATTAAGCAAGGACCGTGCCACACTGGACCGGAACCGGCAGGACCTGCCGGAAACGGGAAAAACACGGGGTTTCAGAAGAGAAACGAAGGGGGCGGACGTCCGGGGAAGGAAAGACCAGTCAGGAAATGGAGCAGATTGTGTTCGCAATTCCCACGGTTTGAGTCGAAAACGGTTCACGTGGGATGGGGATCGATGCTTTCACCGGTTCAATGAGACGGGAGGATGGAAACGCAAGACCCGTTATGATACAATTCAATTGGACAAAAATATCATGAAAGCACGAGGAAAAAACTATGAAAATGCTGATCCAGAGAGTCACCCGCGCATCGGTGGAAGTGGACGGGAAGATCCATGGCAGTATCGGACAGGGTTTCCTGGTCCTGCTGGGCGTAGGCCAGGGAGACACCAGGGAGATCGCCGACAAATACGTCAAAAAAATGACCTCCCTCCGGATCTTTGAGGATGAAAACGGCAAGACCAATCTTTCCCTGGATCAGGTGAACGGACAGGTCCTGCTGATCTCCCAGTTCACCCTCTACGCCAACTGCCGCAAGGGAAACCGCCCCAGCTTTGTGGAGGCGGGGGACCCGGCCCAGGCAGAGGAACTCTATGAATATGTGATCGAGAAGACCCGGGAGACCGTCCCGGTGGTGGAAACGGGGGTTTTCGGCGCTGAGATGAAGGTGGAGCTGGTGAACGACGGTCCATTCACTGTGATGCTCAGCGATCTGGAGTAGAAGCGATCTGGAGCAGAAGAGAGGATCCATGAAAGAACGCACATATATCGCCATCGACCTGAAATCATTCTACGCGTCCGTGGAATGCCGGGAGCGAAAGCGGGATCCCATGACCACCAACCTGGTGGTGGCGGACAGTTCCCGCACCGAAAAGACCATCTGCCTCGCCGTTTCTCCGAGCCTCAAATCCTGGGGGATCTCCGGACGGGCGCGGCTTTTTGAGGTGGTTTCCAGAGTGCGGGAGGTGAATGCCCAAAGGCTGGCCGGGGCCGGGATCAGAGACTTCCGGGGAAGCTCGGATGATGCCTGCGAACTGGCGGCTCACCCGGACCTGAAGCTGGATTACATCATCGCGCCGCCGCGGATGGCCCTGTATGTGGACTACAGCACCCGGATCTACCGGATCTATCTCAGGTATATCGCGCCGGAGGACATCCATGTCTATTCCATCGATGAGGTCTTCATCGATGCCACCGGGTATCTGAAGACCTATGGGCTTTCTGCCCGGGACCTGGCAAGAAGGATGATCCGCGATATCCTGGACGAGACGGGCATTACCGCCACCGTGGGCATCGGGACCAATCTCTATCTGGCCAAGATCGCCATGGATATCGACGCCAAGCATATGCCGGCCGACGCTGACGGGGTGCGGATCTCGGAACTGGATGAAATGAGTTACCGGAGAAGGCTCTGGACCCATGAACCCATCACGGACTTCTGGCGGGTGGGCCGGGGGACCGCGAAAAAACTGGCCCGGGTGGGCCTTCATACCATGGGGGATATCGCCCGCTGTTCTCTGGGCGGCCCCGGGGATTATTACAATGAAGACCTGCTGTTTGAGATGCTGGGGGTCAACGCGGAACTGCTCATCGACCATGCCTGGGGCTATGAGCCCTGCACCATGGCTGATGTCAGAAGCTATCAGCCCAGGACCAGCAGCCTGAGCTCCGGCCAGGTTTTGCAGGAACCCTATCCGGCAGAAAAAGCCAGGATCATCGTGCGGGAGATGACAGAGCTGATGGCGCTGGATCTGGTGGACAAGGGGCTGACCACGGATCAGATGGTGCTGACGGTAAACTATGATATCGAGAACCTGACGGATCCGGCCCGGCGGAAAAAATACCGGGGCCCTGTGAAGCGGGATTTTTATGGAAGACAGGCCCCCAAGCCGGCCCACGGGACGGCCAATCTTCCGGAGCGGACCTCGGCAGGGTCCATTATCTGCCGGGAGGTGATGGCGCTCTATGACCGGATCATCGATTCGGACCTGCTGGTGCGGCGGATCACCATCGAAGCATGCCGGCTGAAGGAAGCGGACCCGGAGCACATGCCGGACAGAGCCGGATCCGGCATGACAGAACGGAAGAGCCCGTCCCCGGCGGAGGAGGGAGAGCAGATGGATCTGTTCACGGACTATGAGTCCCGGGAAGAAGATCAGCGAAAGCATCAGGAAGACCTGCAGAAGGAGCACCAGATGCAGGAAGCCATGCTGGCCATCAAACGGAAGTACGGCAAGAACGCCATCCTCACCGGCACCAATCTTGAAGAGGGCGCCACCACCAGAGAACGGAACCGTCAGATCGGAGGGCACAAAGCATGAAGAAAGATCCCCATCGTTACGATGACATCATCCAATTGAAACGGCCGGTCTCAAGGAAGCATCCCCCCATGCCCGTCGCTGACCGCGCTGCCCAGTTCGCGCCCTTCGCCGCGCTGACCGGGCACGGCCAGGCCATCCGGGATACAGCCCGCAGAGCGGAGGAGGACATCCGGCGCGAAGAAAGCAACGAACCGTTCGAAGAGTGAACGGTTCGCTTTTTTGATTTGCGTATTTGCTTACTTGCTTATTTCGTCGCTTCCTTGTTATAGTTTTCCGGATTTCCCTCGGGGTTTTCCGGATCTTCTTTTGGTTTGCCGAAGTTCTGCAGCCAGTCCACAGAGAAGGGGATCCGGAGGAACCCTTCGGTCAGGATATCATACAGCTTGACCCAGAAGGGGGCGCAGAGGGAGATGCCCGTCAGCAGGGCGCTTCCGTAGACCAGGGGGTAGAAGACCGCCAGATTCTTCGGGCACAGACCCACCAGCGGATCCAGGATGCCGCAGTTCCAGAGGACAGCGGCGCCCGCAATGGAGAGCACCGTGAGGACCGTGGAGACGGCCCAGTTGCCGTGCTTTCTGTGCAGCAGTGAGATCAGGGAGAACCAGGCCACGATCAGGGAAGCGATCACACCCAGGTAGAGACCCTGGATCTTGATGATGTGGCGGATCCCCAGATGGAAGATATAGATCGGCATGGTGTTGGTGCCCACATAGCAGAGGAAGTTCTTCGTGGAGGGCAGGATGTTGACCATGAGGGTGATCCATCCGCAGGCCAGCAGGAAGACCACCAGCCGCATGAGGGCATCGCCCCACAGGGTCATGTTCAGCGCGCTGGCCGAATCCTTGAGCAGGAACCAGGAGAGCCAGGGACCCTTGAATACCAGAAGGATCGAAGCACCCACCAGGACCGCTGCCAGCAGGACCAGAATGACCGGGTGCTTCTTCAGGGTACGGATCTTATCCAGCGTTTCCTTGGAACAGTAATACCCGATCAGGAAGAAGGGGAAATAGGAGAATACCCGGCCCAGGGCCAGATAGTCATTGAAGGGCAGGGCGCCCACGATCAGCATCATGACGATGCTCATGGGCAGGGCCCACCGGAATTTGACGATGTCCCGCAGGAAGAACCGGTACAGGAAAAGGGCGAACAGGAACCACAGGGCGAAGGGCGGGGTCAGATAGGAGAACCATGTGCCGATGCCCACCTTGAACCCGTAGCCGAACAGCATGGTGATGGTGGTGAACACCAGATAGGGCCAGAGGACCCCCCGGAAGGCGGTTTCCCGCGCCCGGTCCGGTTTCTTCGAGAAGTAGCCGGACAGGAACATGAATGCCTGCATGACGAACACATTGATGGTGATGTACATGAAGCCGCAGAAGGATACATGCGCAAACCCCGGCTCGTACAGGGCCTGATACCAGTTGGCGGATGCTTTCGTGAAATGCGATATCGGGATCGAGAGCATCAGAATGCCCCGAAAGGTATCGAACATATAGTCACGTTCTTTGATTTTTTCTCCCATGTTTTGAATGTCTCCTCTTCTTCGCGATGTGAATATCATATCAGATGAGATGATCTCAGGCAAGGTGTATGAAACAAGTCTGCCGGGCGAAAAAACCTGCGAAACTTGTCCTTTTAAAGAACTGCTTTCTGTTATATACTGTAGGCATCAAAGGAGCAGGAATGAGAAGTAAGTCCGAGAAAAACAAGACCATAGATCTGACTGTGGAAGAGGGGAGGCAGTATCTGGATCAGTGCGTCCCCGCGGAGGATGTCTCCGCGTCCCTGAAGTCCGTCATGGACCGGGTGATCCTGGGAGATCCCTTCCGGGCGCTGCCCAAGCTCCCGCCAGCTTTTGCAGATCTTCTGATCGTGGATCCGCCCTACAATCTGACCAAGGACTACGGCGGTGAGGAATTCCGGAAGATGTCTCCGGAGGACTACGCGGGCTTCACCCGCAGATGGCTGGATCTGGCGCGGCCCCTTCTGAAAAAGGATGCCAGCGTCTACGTCTGCTGCGACTGGAAGACCGGGATCCTGCTGGGACCCATTCTGGAAGAGTACTTCACCATCCGCAGCCGGATCACCTGGCAGCGGGAGAAGGGCCGGGGCGCCGGGAGCAACTGGAAAAACGGCCTGGAGGACATCTGGTTCGCCACCGTGTCTGACGATTATACCTTTCATGTGGACGCGGTACGGCAGCGGCGCCAGGTCCTGGCACCCTACCGGGAGGACGGCCGCCCCAAGGACTGGGAGGAAACGGCGGATGGAAGGTTCCGCGACACCTGCCCGTCAAACTTCTGGGATGACATCTCCGTTCCGTACTGGTCCATGGCGGAAAACACCGCCCATCCGGCTCAGAAGCCGGAAAAGCTGCTGGCTAAGCTGATCCTGGCCAGCTCCGACGAAGGAGACGTGGTGCTGGATCCTTTCCTGGGGTCCGGAACAACAGCGGTAACGGCAAAAAAACTGAACCGGCATTTTGTGGGCATCGAACGCAGTGAGCAGTGCTGTGTCTGGGCCCAGAAGCGGCTGGAGATGGCCGCGGCCGATCCCACCATCCAGGGCTACGCGGACGGCGTGTTCTGGGAAAGGAATACCGGCATGCTGCAAAAGCAGGCCAGACGCGGCAGCAAAACAAAAGAAAAATAGAAACCATCAAGGAAAATGCAGGAGGTAGCTAAATGTTTCGTAAAATGCGCAGATTCAAGCAGCAGATCCCACAGGAGGAATGCATCGAGATCCTGAAGAATGAGAAGAGAGGTGTCCTCAGTGTGATCGGTGAGGACGGATATCCCTACGGTATGCCGGTGAGCCACTGGTACAATGAAGAAAACGGAAAGATCTATTTCCACGGGGCGAAGACCGGCCACAAGATCGATGCCATGAGGGCAGACGACCGTGTTTCCTTCTGCGTCATGGATGAAGGCTACCGGGAAGAGGGCGACTGGGCGCTGAACATCAAGAGCGTGGTGGCCTTCGGCCGGGCCAGAATGTTCACCTACGACGAAGAACCGGAACTGGTCCGGGATGTCTGCGTCGGTCTCAGCGCCAAATTCACGGAGGACCCCAATTACGCGGATGATGAGATCGCCAAGGTGGGAAAGAACGTGCTCTGCGTGGAGATCACAATAGATCACATGACCGGGAAACTGGTCAATGAGGCGTGATGAACTGATAAACGCGCGAAAGAATAGGCGCCCGCGGCATGAAGCCGGGGCGCCTGTTTTTTTCTTAAAGGGAAGTGCCGGTCAGTTTTTCGTAGGCCTCGATGTATTTATCGATGGTCTTGTCGATGATGTCCTGGGGCAGAAGGTAGTCGGAATCGGGATTGGCCTTGAGCCAGTCACGTACGAACTGCTTGTCGTAGGAGGGCTGGGACTTGCCCGGTTCATAGCCTTCCAGAGGCCAGAAGCGGGAGCTGTCCGGCGTCAGCACCTCATCGCCCAGTACGATCTGACCCTTTTCGTCCAGACCGAATTCGAACTTGGTGTCGGCGATGATGATGCCCCGGGATCTGGCGTAATCCGCGCATTTCTTATAGATGGCGATGGTCATGTCCCGAAGCTGCTCCGCGTACTCGCGGCCCTTGCCGGGAAAAGCCTTCTCCAGAACGTCGATGCTCTGTTCGAAGGAGATATTCTCATCGTGGTCGCCGATCTCAGCTTTGGTGCTGGGGGTGTAGATGGGCTCCGGCAGCTGCTGGGATTCCTGCAGGCCCTCCGGAAGCCGGATGCCGCAGACCAGGCCCGTCTTCTGATAGCTGGCCCAGCCGCTTCCGGTGAT
>CAMNJK010000068.1 GCA_946541435.1 uncultured Bacillota bacterium | reverse complement strand
GTGCCATCCTGCGCTCCCAGCTCCCGCCGGATGGTCTCTTCTGCGGCATCCGCGATCTGCTCCGCCAGCACGGACGCGCCGGTATCCAGGACCACGGCCATGGAAATATCGCTGATCTGGGTCCGGCGGATCAGTTCATCGATGCCGCTGCCTGAAGTAACGGACAGGACAGCGACCTGGTCACAGCCTTCCAGGTGTCTGGCGATGGAAAAACCTTCGGCATGGATCTGCGCCCGTTCCACGATGCGGTAGATCCCTCTGGGCTGAGCGGCGCCGAGAAGCTGCTGCTCCGCCTTGTCCATCTGACGGGCCAGCTGCTGCTCCGGCGAGCCGCCTTCCCGGCTCAGCCGCAGCCATTCCTGCAGATCCTCGCCCACATGGAGCAGCTTCAGCCATTCGCTCCGGTCGATTTTTTTTATTTGGGGAATATTCATCTGGCTAGCCTCGCATATTTATCAAATCCGGGATGCGGCATTTCGGTTTCGGATACGGTTTGCGCCGGAATTGCCGGGTGTTGCCGAAGTCCGAAATCTCCAGAACCGAACCGGCGTCCGCCCTAAACCGGTGAAACAGCTAAAACAGCGCCCGCACCTCGGTGATGTTGCGGATGCCGACGATGCGGATGTCCTTTGGTACGCCCGATGATTTCCGCAGCCGTTCCGCATTCCGGATGGGCAGGATGACCTGGCTGAATCCCAGCCGCTCTGCCTCGCGGACGATCTTTTCCGCGTTCTGGACGGACCGGAGATCACCGGTCAGGCCGATTTCCCCCAGTACCAGCGTCCTGCTGTCCAGGGGCCGGCCCAGGCAGGATGACATGATGGCCATAGCCACGGCCAGGTCGGTGTAAGTCCCTTCGGGGCGCAGTCCGCCCACGATGTTGACGTACACATCCAGGGCCCCCAGCTTCAGGCCCATCTTTTTTTCCAGGACAGCCAGGATCATGTTGAGCCGGTTGTTTTCCACACCCACCGAGGTCCGCCGGGGGAATCCCACATTGCAGGGGGAGGTCAGCGCCTGGACCTCCAGGATCAGGGGCCGGGTACCCTCGTAAACTGCGGTGGCCACGGCGCCGTCATTCTCCCGGTCCATTTCCTCCATGAGCATGCCGGACAGATTCTCGATCTCGATCAGACCCTCCTGGGCCATTTCAAAAGCGCCGATCTCGCTGGTGGTGCCGAACCGGTTTTTCTGCGCGCGCAGGATCCGCATCTCATGACTGCGGTCGCCGGTGAAGCTGAGCACGCAGTCCACCATATGCTCCACGATCCGGGGGCCGGCCAGGTCACCGCTCTTGGTGACGTGGGCCACGATGAAGACCGGGATCCCGCCGGTCTTGCCGATGCGCATCAGCTCATTGCCGCAGGCCCGCACCTGGGAAACACTGCCCGGGGCGGATTCCAGCTCCGCGGTGTACATGGTCTGGATGGAGTCGATGATCAAAAAAGCAGGCTGCAGGTTCTGGCATACAGCGCTGATGTTCTCCATGTTGGTCTCCGCCAGAATGTACAGGCGGTCGCTTAAGTCGCCGCAGACCCGGTCGGCCCGCATTTTGATCTGGTCCTCGGATTCCTCGCCGGAAACATAGAGCACCGTCCCCGTTTGCCGGGCGATGTGGGCTGCCGCCTGGATGATGATGGTGGACTTGCCGATGCCCGGCTCGCCGGAGATCAGGGTGAGAGATCCCGGCACCAGGCCGCCGCCCAGGACCCGGTTCAGCTCGCCGATCCCGGTGTCGATCCGGGTGGTTTCGCCGGACCGGATCTCCGCCAGCTTCGAGGGGTGGCCCGCTCTGCCTGCGCCTTCTCCTGCAAAACCTGGCCGGGTCCCGGTCACGAACGCACCGGATGCTCCCGCGCCGGAGGTCCTGCGCCGCCGGTCATTCTCATCGATCACGGGGATTTTTTCTTCTACCATGGAGTTCCAGGCACCGCAGATGCACTGACCCATCCATTTGGAACTTTCGTAGCCGCACTCCTGACAGACGAATACGGTCTTTGCTTTTTTTGCCATGTCAGCGATCCTCCTGCTTTATGGTATCCGTCCGGACCAGTTCCACCTCGAACCAGAATACGGAACCCTGGCCCAGGGTGCTGTCCACGCCGAAGTCCGCCTTGTGCAGGGTCAGGATCTCCTTGACGATGGAGAGACCCAGGCCGGAACCTTCTTTGGTGCGGACGGTGTTGGAGCTGGCGCGGTAGTATCTTTCCCAGATATGCTCCAGGTCCTCCTGGGCGATGCCGGGACCGTGATCCTCTACGGAAACACGGACTGACCTGCCTTTGCGAAGGACCGAAATGTTGACCTGCCGGTCTTCGCCGCAGAACTTCATGGCGTTGGTCACCAGGTTGGAGATGACCTGTTTCAGCTTCTCTTCGTCGCCCCGGACGATATAGTCGGCGGGGCAGTCAACGTTGAAGACGAAGCCTTCCTCCACCTCCAGGACGCGGTAGGTGCTGACGATGCTCCGGACCGCCTCGGTGATGCTGAACTCCGTGGGTTCGATGGTCATCTTGCCCGACTGGAGCCGGGAGACGGCCAGCAGGTCATCCACCAGATCATTGAGCCGGTGGGATTCGTCGATGATGACCTGCAGATGTTCATCACGCTTGACCGGATTGTCACCGGAGATGTCCCGGATCATTTCCGCATAGGAGCGGATCATGGTCAGGGGGGTGCGAAGGTCGTGGGAAACATTGGCGATCAGGTCTTTTTGCAGCAGGTCCGACTTCTCCAGCTTGATGGAGGCGTCGGTCAGCGTATCCGCCAGATTGTTGATCTCTGTATAGTGGCCGCCCTTGAACACGATGCCGTACTCGCCGTGGGCCAGCCTTTCCGCGGATGCTGTGATCTTCCGGATCGGTCGGGTGATGCGGCCGGACAGGTAGAAGGACATGAGGCAGGCCAGGATCAGGGAGATGATGGAGACATAGATCAGGATGGTGATCATGATGCGGACCGTGGAAGTGACCGGGCGCAGCGGCGAGAAGATATAGAGCACACTGGCGTTCTCGAAATCCACACCGCTGTCTTCCGGATTCAGCACAGTGCCGTAGGCGAAGATCTTCTTGGAGATGGTCCCCGGAGAGATCTGGGCGTCCTCGCCGCCGGACTCGATGATGTCGGAATACATGGAATGGATGGACTTCACATAGGACTGCTTCACCCCTTCTCCGGTGGGGGTGTAGACCAGCATGGGGGTGCCGCCGGTGTAATAGACAACAAAAATATCGAGGTCGTAGGAACGCGAAAGATCGTTCACATCTTCCATGAAATCTGTCTCGTCGTTTTCCCGGAAGGATTCCTGCAGTTCCTGGGCCACGGTCTGGGTCTGATTGCTCTTCATGATCCCGTAGAAGTTGTTCAGAAACAGAACCTGCAGGGTCCACAGAAGCAGCATCAGGAATCCCGCGAAAAGGACAAAGTACATGAAGGTTTTGAATTTGATGCTCTTGAAATCCGGTTTAAGCTTCAAATTTGTATCCCACCCCCCGGAGCGTCACGATGTAATCCCGGTATTTGCCGAGATTGTTTCTCAGATTCTTGATATGCGTATCGATGGTCCGGTCATCGCCGAAGAAATCATATCCCCAGATGTCGGACAGGAGTTTGTCGCGGGACAGGGCGATGTTCTTGTTCTCCACCAGATAGAAAAGCAGGTCATATTCCTTGGGGGTCAGCTCCACCTTTTCTCCGTCGATGGTGACGGTGCGGGCGGGGATGTTGATCTCCAGACCCTCGAATTTCATGGTCTGGGGCTGCTGGGGCTGGGAGGCGCTGCGTCTGGAGAGCACGGCGTTCACCCGGGCCATCAGTTCCTTGGGGCTGAAGGGCTTGACCACGTAGTCGTCGATGCCCAGCTCGAATCCGAACAGTTTGTCGTATTCCTCGCTTCTGGCGGAGAGCATGATGATGGGCACGTCGCTGATCTTGCGGATCTCCTTGCAGGCGGAGTAGCCGTCCAGCTTCGGCATCATGATGTCCATGATGACCAGATCGAAATCGTTCATTTTGCAGAGGCCCACTGCAGCCATGCCGTCGGCCGCCTCGGTGACCTCGTGTCCGTTGAACTCGGAGTATTCCCGGATGACCTCCCGGATCTTCTGTTCGTCGTCCGCAACAAGTATCTTCGCCATTATCGTATTCTCCTTTTATTTCTTCTTCTTTTTTCGTTTTGTTCTATGTATGGTTCTATGTATCAAAAAGGTTACCACAGCTATGTGAACGTTTTGTGGTCAACAGGTGGTGTTCCATTGTCTTCCATATCATACCATAATCCGCCCGGCCGTGGGGAGAAAATCTGTGTCCCCACGGAGGCCTGGAGGCTTGAAAATTGTTGTCCCTGACCGGTTTGAGATGTGGTATAATATATCATAACTGTGACCCTTAGACAGAGCAGGAGGAAAACGATGTACCAGGTTGGCGATAAGATCCTTTACCCGATGCACGGGGCGGGGATCATCAAAGAAATCGAAAAAAGGGAAATACTGGGCAGCGTCAAGGATTATTACATCCTGCACGTACCCTGCGGGGACATGAAAGTCATGATCCCGGTGGACAATTGTGAAGCCATCGGTGTCCGGCCGATCGTATCTGAAGAAGATATCCGCGCGGCCGTGGAGATCCTGAAACAGGACTCGACCCGAATGACGGGAAACTGGAACAAGAGATACCGTGAGAACATGGAGAAGATCAAGACCGGCAATATAGAGCTGGTGGCTGAGATCGTCCGGAATCTGACACGTATCGACAGAGAGAACCGGCTATCTGCCGGTGAGAAGAAGATGCTGACCAACGTCAGGAAGATCCTTCAGAGCGAGATCATGCTCGTCCTTAATATTGATGAGCAGGAGGCCCGGAAGATGATCGAAGACGCGATCTGAGAAGCGCTTCATAAAATCAGAAAAAACTGAGTCTGCCCGCGGCGGCTTCGCCGCGGCATCTCAGAGGAAAGGAGGTGAGAAAGAATGCTGAAGAAACTCTGGAATGTAGTATTTACGGTCATCGGTATGATCATCGGTTACGGCGCATATCAGCTGGCGGCATATATCATGGCCACACAGGGATATGACCTGGATGATCATCTGTCGGCGACGGAAGAGCTGTTCGTTGTTGCGATCATAGCAATTATTTTCGGAATTATTTTTTATAAACTTACCCCGGTCTTCACAAGACAGGGCCGGAAGGCAGCGGTGAACATTGAATCCGACCTGAAGAAAACGTCCACCAATGACCTCATCACCACGTCCGTCGGACTCATCGTGGGACTGATCATCGCCTATCTTATGTCCGGCCTGTACGAAGGTGTCACCATCCCGATCCTGCAGGTGATCCTCAATATCATCACCTATCTGATCCTGGGATCGCTGGGTGTCATCATCGCTACCAGCCGTGGCAAGGAGATCCGGGACGCCCTGCTGGCGGCCCGCAGGGTGACGGTGCCGGGCAGAGGCGGAAAAGCCAAATCGGACACGGCGCCGAAGATCCTGGACACCAGCGTCATCATCGACGGGCGGATCTTCGACATCATGAAGACCGGTTTCCTGGAAGGCCCGATCATCATCCCGGAATTCGTTCTGGTGGAGCTGCAGCACGTGGCCGATTCCTCGGATTCGCTGAAGCGGAACCGGGGCAGGCGCGGACTGGACATCCTGAACCGGATCCGGGCGGAATACGGTGTTGAGATCTACAGCACCGCCGAGGACAAATCCCTGGAGGAGATCCCGGAGGTGGATATCAAACTGCTGAAGCTGGCGCAGAATATGAACGGCAAAGTGGTGACCAATGACTTCAACCTGAACAAGGTGGCGTCCATCAAGGGCGTGCCGGTGCTGAACATCAACGAGCTGGCCAACACCCTGAAGCCTGTGGTGCTCCCGGGAGAGGAGATGATCATCTCCCTGGTCAAGGAAGGCAAGGAGCGCAACCAGGCGGTGGCTTACCTGGATGACGGTACCATGATCGTGGTGGAGGACGGCAGAAGGTTTATCGGACAGACCATCAAGGTGACGGTGACCAGCGTCCTGCAGACCACCGCCGGCCGAATGATCTTCGCGAAACCGTCAGGAGATAAGTAGCCGCAAAGGCTGGCCGGGCGCTGCGGCAGCAAGGACTGACCAGCCTTTGCACAGGAACACAGGAGACGCGACATGTACAATGGCAGACGAGTGGCCGTCATCATCGCGGCGGCAGGACGGGGGACCCGGCTGGGAACCGCTGTCCCCAAACAGTATCTCAAGATCGGCGGGCAGCCGGTGATCATCAAGGCCATGAAGGTCTTTGACCGGATGGACGAAGTGGATCACATTTTTGTGGTCGCCAGCGAGGAATACCTGGATTTCTGCTCCGGACTGATCGCCCAGCATTCGTTCGCGAAGGTGGAGGATGTGATCGCCGGCGGCAAGGAACGGCAGGATTCGGTGTACAACGCCCTGCAGGAGATGAACCGGCGCAGACCCGGCGTGGAATACGTTCTGATCCACGACGCGGCCAGGCCTTTCATCAGTGAAGAAGTGGTGCGCAATGTGCTGCGGGCCACGGCGGAGACCGGCGCGGGGGTGGCCTGCGTGGCCATGAAGAACAGCGTCCGCAGGCAGAGCCCCGACATGGAGGACAGCGAAAGCGTGGACCGCAGTGAATACTATTCCGTCCAGACCCCCCAGGGGTTCCGGAAATCCCTGCTGATCGACGCCTATGAGAAGGCTTACGATGAGAGCTTCTTCGGCACGGACGACGCTGCCATCGTGGAGCACGCCGGCGCCAGGGTCGCCATCGTGGACGGTGAGTATCAGAACATCAAGATCACCACCAAGGAAGACCTGCCCATGGAGAACCGGGTGGGGACAGGCTACGATGTGCACCGGCTGGTGGAGGGCAGGAAGCTCATCCTGGGCGGTGTGGACATCCCCTTCGAACGGGGGCTTGACGGACATTCCGACGCGGACGTGCTGATCCACGCGATCATGGACGCCCTGCTGGGGGCCGCGGGACTGGGAGACATCGGCCTGCATTTTCCGGATACGGATCCGGAGTATGAAGGCATCTCCAGCATCCGGCTTCTGCAGAAGGTCCACGGGATGCTGGAAGAAGCTTATTACCAGATCGGCAACATCGACGCCACCCTGATCTGCCAGCGGCCGAAGATCCGCCCCTATACGGAGCGGATGCGGCAAAACCTGGCGGATGCTCTGGACATCGACGTGAGCCGCATCAACATCAAAGCAACCACCACGGAGAGACTGGGATTCACCGGCAGGGAAGAGGGCATCGCCTGCGACGCCATCTGTTCCATCTACCGGTAACAATAAATCAATACAATTATAAGGAGATTATGATCAATGAGACTTTCGAGAGCGCATTTGAAGACACTGAGAGAAGTTCCTACTGAAGCTGAGATCCCGAGCCATATCCTGCTTCTCAGGACGGGAATGATCCGCAAGCTGGTATCCGGCGTTTACGGATTCATGCCCATGGGCAGCAGGACCCTGCGTAAGATCGAGAACATCGTCCGGGAGGAGATGGACGCGGCAGGCGGACAGGAGATCCTGATGTCGGCGGTACAGCCGGCGGAGCTGTGGCAGGAATCCGGCAGATGGTATGCATACGGACCGGAGCTGTGGCGGCTGAAGGACCGCAACGGCAGAGATTTCTGCCTGGGGCCCACACATGAAGAGATCTTTACCGACATCGTCAGAAATGACATCTCTTCCTATCGGCAGCTGCCCCTGAACCTCTATCAGATCCAGACAAAATACAGAGATGAAGCCCGGCCCAGATTCGG
>CAMNJK010000067.1 GCA_946541435.1 uncultured Bacillota bacterium | reverse complement strand
CCGTTGACCACCTCGAACAGCAGTGGGCCGAACTCCCGGATGGGCATGGCCCGGAAGGCGATCACATCCAGTTTGCCGTCATCCATGGAGGAGGCCGGCGACAGCTTGCGGAAACCGCCCGCGGATTCTCCGTTCATCACCACCATGAAATAGATCTGTTCATTATAGACCTGATCCGGCGTTGTCAGCCGCACATTGATGGGATGGATCTGGGGCAGTTCTGTCAGCGCTTTCATGTAATAGGCCAGGGATCCAAGGGCGTTTTTCAGGTTCGGATCCGTCTTCTGGCTCACATCCACCAGCGCGCCCATGGCGCAGACATTGATGAAGCATTTATTGTTCACCACGCCCACATCCGCCTTGGTGGTCTTCTTTCCCAGCGCCACATCCAGCTGCAGGTCGATGTCCGAAGGCAGTTCGAAGTAGTAAGCGAAATCATTGGCCGTCCCGGAGGGCAGGATGCCCAAAGGCAGGTGGATCCCATGCCGCACCATGGCGTTCACGCAGATGTTCAGGGTCCCGTCTCCTCCCGCAGCGATGATCCTGCTGTACTCCTCCTGCCGCAGGGTCTGAAAGACCCGGTCGATCACGATGCCCTTGTTCATCCGGACCGGAACCACCTGGTAGCCTTCTTCCTGACAGCGGTCTATGATCTTGTCCAGATTGTTCCGGAAGACCCCGCTCCCCGAATAGGGGTTGTAATAGAGCAGGACTTTCTTCCTTCGCTCCGGCATGGACTCAATCGCTGATGTCTGTTCTGTTTCCTGAGTTATTATCTCCATGGTTGATCATCCTCCTGATGGCTCCGATCAGATAAAGGGAGCCCGCAAAAAGAACGATATCGTATGCCGAAGACAGCTTCTCCGCCGCCTCCAGTCCTTCTTCTGCTGTTTCTGTCACTGCCTCAGGCTCGATGCCTCGCCCGCGCAGCTTCTCCGCCAGATCCGCCGCAGCCATCCGCCGCGGGCTCTCCGGCTCCGTGACGATGATATGCGGTGTGATCCGGGTGAAATGGTCCAGGATCCGGTCCACTTCCTTGTCCGCCAGGATCCCCGTCACCAGCAGGATCCGCCGCCCTTCAAAACACTTCAGCGCCGTTTCCCGCAGGGCAGATGCCCCCGCTTCGTTGTGGGCGCCGTCCAGAATGACCATGGGCGCGTAGCTTCCGTCCTCCAGCCATTCCTCTCTGCCCCGGACCACTTCGAACCGTCCGGGCCAGCCGGCCTTCTCCAGACCTTCCCGGAGACCCGCCGGATCCAGACGGACGGCACCGTTTTCCTGCAGGACATCCAGCACAGCCAGCGCTGTCTTCAGGTTCTCCGCCTGATAGACCCCGGTCATGGAGGTCCGGATCTCCCTGTGTTCACCTCCCGGAAGTTTCACGCTGACCTGCTGGGCCAGGGGATTCTCCCACTCTATTGTACATGGGATCTGTGAAACATCTGTGAACGGTGATCCTTTTTCTTTCGCCCGGCGGGCGATCACCTCCGCTGCTGCCGGGTCCTTCACATTGGAGATCACCGGCGCGCCGTCCTTGATGATCCCTGCCTTGGTGGCAGCGATCTCCGTCAGGGTACTGCCCAGCACATCCATGTGATCGAAGCTCACCGAAGTGAATGCGCAGGCCAGGGGGTGACGGATGACATTCGTCGCGTCACCTTCTCCCCCCATACCGCACTCCAGGATCACGAAGTCCGGCTGGACACTCTGGTAAAACAGGAAAGCGATGGCCATCACCACTTCAAATTCCGTGGGAGAAGTCAGTCCGTCACGGACCATCTCCTCTGCCTTGCGCACTGCCTGCCACCCATAGAGCTCCAGTTCCTCATCGGTGATGTATCTGCCGCAGTACTGGATCCGCTCATTGAAGATCTCAATGAAGGGTGAGATGTACATGCCCACCCGGTATCCGCAGGCCGACAGGGCGGATTCCATGAATTTGCACACGGATCCCTTGCCGTTGGTTCCGGCCACATGGATGTAGCGCAGTCCCTCCTGGGGGTCACCCAGCCGGTGCAGCAGTTCCTCCAGGCGCTCCATGCCCAGATTGATGCCGAACCGGTCGAATTCATGGATCCGGCTGATGATGGGGCCGGTGCCTGTTGCCTTGCTCTGATCTATGTTATTTGCCAACTTTTTTCTCCACGAGAGCCAGCCGTTCCACGACTTTGGCCAGCATTTCTTCGTATTTTTCTTTCTTGGCCCGCTCTTCAGCGACCACCTTCTCCGGCGCCTTGCTGACAAAGCCTTCGTTGCTCAGCTTGCCCACGACCCGCTTCACTTCGCCTTCCAGACGGCCCTTTTCCTTGCGGAGCCTGCCCAGTTCAGCTTCATAGTCCATCAGGTCATCCAGCGGGATGAAGACTTCTGCGCCGTCCACAACAGCCGACATGACTTCTTCCGGAACCTGGTCCTTCCCGGTGATGAAGGTCAGCTCGCTCAGGTTGCCCAGGGTACGGACATACCGCTCTCCGGCCTGGCAGATCTCCGCCTTCTCTCCGTTTGCCAGGATCACGCCGTGCAGCTTCTTGCCGGGCGCCGCTTCTGCTTCTGCCCGGATGTTACGGATGCTGCGGATGATGGCCATGGCCATTTCCAGGATCTCCGTCTCCCGCGGATAGACACGGGCTTCATCGTAGACCGGCCAATCAGCGCGGATCAGGAAATCCTCCGGATCATCGCTGTCCGGATCTCCGCCCGGCAGATATCCCCAGATCTCTTCCGTAATGAAGGGCATGAAGGGATGCAGCAGGATCAGCATCTGCTTCAGGGAGCTGATCAGCACTGCCAGCGCCACCTGCTTATCGGCAGCGTCGTCACCATAGAGACGTTCCTTCACCAGCTCGATGTACCAGTCGCAGTACTCGTTCCAGATCAGGTCGTAGGCCCGCTGTCCTGCCAGGGCCAGATCGTATTTCTCCATGGCTTCCGTGATGTATTTCACCGCGTCATTGACACGGGAGATCATCCATTTATCCTCATCTCTCAGGGCCGCAGGATCGATGTCCTGAAGAGCCGCCGGCTCCTGCCCTTCCTCCAGGTTCATGATCACGAAACGGGAGGCGTTCCAGAGTTTGTTGGCGAAGTTTCTGGCGGATTCCAGACGGTCGGTCTTGAACCGCATATCGTTGCCCGGTGTGATGCCTGTGGTCAGCATGAACCGCAGGGCGTCGGCGCCGTACTGGTCGATGATCTCCAGCGGATCAATGCCGTTGCCCAGAGACTTGCTCATCTTCCGGCCCTGGGCGTCACGAACCAGTCCGTGGACGTACACATCGTGGAAGGGGACCTGTCCCGTGGTCTCCAGCGCGGAGAATACCATCCGGACCACCCAGAAGAAGATGATATCGTAGCCGGTCACCAGTACATCGGTAGGATAGAAGTACTTGAGGTCCTCTGTCTCCTCGGGCCATCCCAGGGTGGAGAAAGGCCACAGGGCGGAAGAGAACCAGGTGTCCAGCACATCCTCATCCTGCTTCAGATGAGCAGATCCGCACTTGGGGCAGACCTGAGGTGTTTCTTCTGCGACAATGATCTCGCCGCAGTCCTGGCAGTACCAGGCCGGGATCCGGTGTCCCCACCAGAGCTGGCGGGAAATGCACCAGTCGCGGATCTCCTCCAGCCAGTGGAGATAGATCTTCTCAAACCGCTCAGGCACATGGGAGAGCCTGCCGTCCTTCGCAGCTTCGATGGCGGGCTTTGCCAGGCTTTCCATCTTCACGAACCACTGGTCGCTGAGCATGGGCTCCACAACGGTGTGGCAGCGGTAGCATTCTCCTGTGGGGATGACCATGTCTTCGATCTTCACCAGGTAGCCTGCTTCCTCCAGGTCTTTGACCCATGCCTTCCGGCACTCGTAGCGGTCCATACCGGCATATTTGCCGGCCAGTTCATTCATGGTGGCGTCTTCATTGATGCAGACCAGGTTTTCCAGTCCCTGTCTCTGACCCACCTCGAAGTCGTTCTCGTCGTGCGCCGGGGTGATCTTCACCGCGCCGGTACCCTTCTCCGGGTCCGGATAGGGGTCTGCCACCACGGGGATCTCTCTGCCGACCAGCGGCAGGATCACCTTTTTGCCCACCATATCCTTGTATCTTTCGTCCTCCGGTGAAACCGCGATGGCCACATCACCGAACATGGTCTCCGGCCGGGAGGTCGCCACGACGATGCCCTCGGAACCGTCTGCGCCCGGATAACGGAAATACCAGTAGAAACCGTTCTTGTCCTCGTGCTCTACTTCCGCGTCGGACAGGGATGTACCGCACTGGGGGCACCAGTTGATCATCCGGTTGCCCCGGTAGATCAGGCCCTTGTTGTAAAGCTGAACGAAGAAATGTCTGACCGCCTTGCTGCAGCCTTCATCCATAGTGAAGCGTTCCCGATCCCAGTCACAGGAATCGCCCAGCTTCCGGCACTGCTTCGTGATCTTGCCGCCGAACTCTTCCTTCCACTGCCATGCCCGGCGCAGGAATTCCTCACGGCCCAGGTCTTCTTTCTCCAGGCCTTCTTCCTCGCGGATCCGGTTGACCACCTTGACCTCCGTGGCGATGCTGGCATGGTCGCTGCCCGGCAGCCACAGGGCGCTGTAACCCTGCAGACGCTTGAACCGGGTCAGTACATCCTGCAAAGTCTGGTCAAGCGCGTGTCCCATATGCAGCTGCCCCGTAATGTTTGGCGGCGGCATGACGATGGTAAAGGCTTTCTTTTCGGGGTCGCGCTCTGCGCGGAAAGCGCCGCTGCTCTCCCACTTCTCATATATTCTGTCTTCAAAATCCTTCGGATCGTAGGTTTTTGCCAGATTTCTGTTCATTGTACTCAGTTCTCCTTCAGTTCACGCGTTTTGTATATGCCAGATAGACCCAGTAACCGGTCGCTTTGACCTTGCCCCAGGCCCCGTTGATCATGGTGATATCGTATGTTCCCGGCTCGATGTAACCCTTGCTTTCGTAGTTGGATCCGGGGCCGGACCGCTGATTCAGATCATCGGAATCGATGCGGATCTTGTAGCCCTTGGTGATCCTGGTGTACTTGAGCAGGATCCAGGTGCCGCTGCCTTCCACCTGACCCCATCCGTTCTTCACCTTGATGATGGTCAGCTCCAGATCCTTCTGGAAGATGGTATCCACAGCGTAGTCTACGCCGGGGCCGCTGCGGGCGTTCACGCCGTCATCCGCCAGGATCCTGACGGTGAAGGTCGGTCCCTTGGCCATATCATTCACAGGGTTCTTGGGCGCGGTTCCTTCATCGGAATCCTTCTGGGTATCGCTGTCATTCTCTGTGGAAGGCTTGGATGCGGACTTCCTCGAATCATCCGCCTTCTTCGTATCCTTCAGGCGGATCCAGCCGCCGTTCTTCAGCTTGCCCCAGCCGTCCTCCTTGCGGACGATAGTCACGATCTTTCCTTTTGCCAGGGTGCCGGTGACCTCATAGTCCTTTCCCGGTCCCTTGTGCTTCTCTGTCTTCGCCGTGGTCCGGACCTTGAAGACAGTGGACTTCCAGACCGCGTAGAGGGTGGTGTCCTGATTTTCCTTAAAGGTTCCGCCTGCCTTGTACTGGGCTTCATCAGCATCGGAGGCTGCTGCCCATCCCAGGAATTCATGGAGCTTTCTGGACGGCTTGTCCTTTGACAGCTTCAGAGCCTTGCCGTACTCCTTCTTCTGCGCTTTGGGCGCGGACTTGCCGCCGTTGGCATCATAAGAGATCTTATAGACCTCCGGCGTCCATACCGGCGCGATGAAGATCCTGTCGCCCACGGATTTCCTGATGGTCAGGTTCTCGCCCGGCTTCAGAGTGAACTGCTTCCAGCCGTTGGGAACCTTGCTGAGCTTGTACCAGCCTTCTTCATTGCTCTGATTCAGGCAGAGGTAATGTTTGTCGCCGTTGATCAGCCGGTATACCTGCCACTTGCTGTATTTGTATCCGGTCCTGCTGAAGTCTGCGTTCTCCACGGAAACAGACTTGCCGTACTTCACCGTCACCGGCGCGATCACCATGGTGTCGTTGGCCGTGGTTTCCACATTGTCCGTATACTCCAGGGTATAGGACTTGGCTCCCAGCCGCATGGTATACTTCAGCGAGATCCAGGATCCGTCCTCCAGCTTGCCCCAGCTGCCGCTGACGTCGACGATCTTGATGGTGGATCCCGATTTCACGGAAGATGACTTGTCATAGCTTGTTCCCGGACCGGACCGGGTCTTCACGCCGGCCGTGGCCTCCGCCTTATAGGCCTTGAACTTCCAGACCGCATAAAGGGTAGCCGCTTCATCTGCGGAATAGGTCCCGCCGGGCTGATAGTCCGCCGACGATGCCGTAGAACTGGAAGACCAGCCCTGGAAGGTGTATCCGGTCCTGCTGGGCACGGAGGTCGTCAGGGTCAGGGTCTTGCCGTAGGTCTTCTTCTGGACCTCCGGGGCGCCGGTGCCGCCGTTGGCATCGTAGGTCACCTTGAATTTCTTTTTCTTCCAGACCGGGGACGCGTAGATGGTCCCGGAAACCTGATCATTGATCTTCAGGGCAGTGCCCAGAGGCACCTTCACCTGGGTATAATCCGCCGGGATCGCGCTGGACCGGAACCATTTCTCCGTCTGTCCCGTGGCCGTATCCTTACAGAGGTAGACCAGGGTCCCGCTGCTCTCCCGATAGACCTTCCAATTTGAATAGGTATAGCCGGTCCTCTTGAACCGTTTGTCGGACATCATCAGATCCCCGCCAAAGAATCCCTTCACCGGCGGAATGATGGCATCCTCTTCGTCGCTGCCGGTGGCATCCAGGCCGTCCCGGTACTTCAGGGTATATGCTTCCCCTGTGCCGGTGGGCGGCTCGCTGCCGGTTTCCGTCGTCGTTTCGGTGGTTTCCTCCGGTTCCTCGGTGGGTTCCTCCACCTTACCGTTCTTCAGATACTTGGGCGACGCGTATCCCAGGATATACCGGTTGTTGATGGCATAGGAGCCTTCCACCACCTTATCATGCTTGTTGCCTTCGATGGTGTACACATAGGTGGTCCCGCCCTGCTTGCCGGTGCCGGTGACCATGCCGATGTGGTCCGCCCAGTCTCTCACGCTCCATGAGAAATAGATGAGGTCGCCCTTCTTTGGCTTATAGGATCCGCCCCACTGTTTGGACTTGTAATAGACGCCCTGCCGCTTGGCCCAGGAACGGTCCGCGTTGGCCTGAGACGGGATCACGTCCTTCGTGACGCCTGCCTTCCGGGCGCTCCATACCACGAACATAGCGCACCAGGGGTTGTAGTTGCAGCCGTACCATTTGCCGAAGTAGGTGTTGTTGCCGCTGCCTTCCGCGTAGCCCAGCTGGGTCTTGGCGAAACCGATGATATCTTCCCGCTGGTTCCCGGTTGCCGTATAAGTGATCTTCTTCAGCGCCGGGCAGCTGGCTGCCGATGCTTCAAGATCCGTCGGATTTCCGTCCGGGAGCAAAGCCTGGCTGGCCCCGGTCATGGTCCCTGTCAGAGCCATGCAGACCAGCAGGATCACGGCAATGATTTTTTTCGTTCTCATATTTCGTTTCATACTCTTCAGTCGTCTGGAATCTGTTGTCTTACGATCCGGTCCTGTATCCGGCTTTCTGCTTTGCTGTCCCTGCATCCTCATTACCTCTTTTCCTCATTTCCCCGTTCCTCAGTCAGCGCACGCCAAAAGCATACGCCTCCGAGCATACTTTCATGTATTATACCACAGATCAGCCTAAGTATGCAAAAAATGTAAAAGGTCAATCATGCTGAGAAATTGGGATGAATCCCCCATTTTTTAACATAAAACAAGCAAGAAATCCCCCATCTTCTGCAAGTGGCGGGATGA
>CAMNJK010000066.1 GCA_946541435.1 uncultured Bacillota bacterium | reverse complement strand
GAGTTGCCGGCCAGTGTGAAGTTGATGCCCCATGTGGAGTAGAAGAATCCGAATACGTCACCCTTCGGGCCCTGATCCTTCGCCCATGTCTCATCCCACAGGGATGTCTTATTGTTATACCCCTTGTCTGTGTACTCCTTGGTCTGGTCGACCCAGTTCATGATGTTGGGATCGATGTTGATCGTCTTACCATCTTCTACGAACGGCGCGGAGACGTTGTTGGAGAATACACGATAGGAATCATCATATCCGGACAGCATCTTGTAGCCCTTGTCATGCGCTTTCTCCGCAACTTCATTGAACTTGTCCCAGTCAGCCAGAGCAGCCTGGACTTCTTCCGGATCATCTGTTCCCAGAACATCCTTGGCAATGGATCTTCTGTAAGCGAACAGTCCCGGTGTCGCCTGCCATGTGGTTCCCTTCAGAACGCCGTCACCATCGGTAACGATGTCCTTGGTGTACTGATACTGTTCCGCCATATCCTCATCGGTCAGTCCCAGATCAGCGACGCTCATGGTAGCTTCGGAATTGACATACTTCAGCGCGTAGTCTGCTTCTACCAGGAAGATGTCGATCTTGCTGTCGGCGTCAGCGTCCGCCTGTGCCAGCAGAGCCTCATCCAGCTTGTCCTGGTAATTGTTTCCCTCATTCGGGTTGATGGTCCACTTGACGACGGTTCCATCATTCAGAGTTGTTGTGGATTTGTCTTCAGCAACTTCCTTGACCTCCGGATAGTAGTCGTTGAATCTGCTCTGGAACTCATCATTCCAGCACCAGATATTCAGCGTGTTACCTTCTGCCGCAGCTTCATCTGTCGTTGCTGCTTCCTCATCAGATCCGCCGCATCCGGCGAATGCAAATGCCATGGCACTGATCAGTGCGATACCAATGAGGAGTTTCCAATACTTCTTCATGATAATCCTCCTTTTGCGATTCAGTCATCGTCCTTAAGATGACCTGCTGCTGACGCTGTATCCCTGTAACAGTTCTCCGGCGACGCTGATCTGTTCTGCCTCGGATGTTTTTCTGTGTTCGATGGTCTCCACCAGCTTTTGCACGGACTTCCGTCCGATCTCCTCCGCATTCTGACGCCATGTGGTCAGCGCCGGCTGGATGACTGTGGAAAGGTTGATTCCATCATATCCGGCTGCGCTGATATCATCCGGCACCGACAGCCCTCTGTTCCGGATCTCGGCGATTCCTCCAAGAGAAGAGAAATCGTCCGGATACATGATGGCCGTAGGCGGATCCGGCAGATCCAGCAGCTTTGCTGTGATCTCCCCTGCCAGCTCGGGACTGTGGTATCTTCCACCGACGACGAAGTGTTCTCTCACCGGAGCATGATAATGTTCCATGGCCCGGTAGAAGCCCTTCAGCCGTTTGTCAGTGACCGAACCGGCATCTCCGTGGATGAAGGCGATCTTGCGGTGTCCCGCATCCAGCAGATGAGAAGTGAGTTTATACATTCCTTCAATATTATCCGACAGGATGCAGCTGGTGTTATCGAAGGTGTAATCGATGGTGACCACGGGAACCTCACTCTTCACGAGTTCGATCACGCCGTCACTCTCGAAATCCACGCAGGCGATGACAACACCGTCACAGCGGCGGTAGCGGCAGTGTTCCAGGAACGATACTTCTTTGCCGCCGATGAAACGGCTGATGAAAGTGATATCGTAACCCAGCTTCTCTGCTTCTTCCTTCACGCTGTTCAGAATCAGCGAAAAATATTCGTGTGTCAGTCCGCTCATGGTCCCGTCGACGAAAAGCACGCCGATGTTGTGGGAGATGTTTGTCTTGAGCTGCCTGGCAGCGGCATTCGGCAGATAATGCATTTCTTTCGCAGTACGCCGAATCAGATCAACCGTCTCGGTGCTGATTTCGGAATAACCGTTCAGCGCTTTGGAGACTGTTGCCGGAGATACACCGCAAGCCTTGGAAATGTCTTTGATGGTAGTCAATGTTTTCTCCTTTCCGTCCTGCAGTATACCCTTTGACCGTTAGCGAATACGTTTTCGTATCTTCATTGTAGCCTGTCAGTTTTGTCTTGTCAATCATAAATTTCAAACGTTTTCGTTAATGGTATTTACAAGACTCATTCCGATAATGTATAATTTCGTTGATTTCAACGAAATCGTATTCGTTAAAATATCGCATATTTTATTCAAAAGCGAAACTTGCTTCGCTGAATAACGAAACTTCGTTCACAGGCAGAAAGGAACAGAACTCATGAAATACGGATACTTTGATGACGATCGTCAGGAATATGTGATCAACGACCCCAGGACTCCCCTGCCCTGGATCAACTACCTGGGAAGCCAGGAGTTCTTCCGCCTGATCTCCAACACCGGCGGCGGATACTGTTTCTGCAGAGACGCCCGCCTGCTGCGGCTCACACGCTACAGATACAACAATACGCCATTGGACAGCAATGGCCATTACTACTATATCAAGGATGGTGATACCGTATGGAACCCCGGCTGGCAGCCCACCCAGACGGAACTGGACAGCTACAGCTGCCGCCACGGCCTGGGATACACTATTATAGAAGGAAGCAAAAACGGACTCACCGCCCGTCAGGAGGTCTTCGTTCCTCTGCAGGAGAACTGTGAACTGACCCGGATCACCCTGACCAACGAAACGAAAGAAAGCAAAGAGATCCACCTCTTCAGCTTCATTGAATTCTGCCTGTGGGACGCCATGGATGACAGTTCCAACTTCCAGCGGAACTATTCCGTAGGTGAAGTGGAAGTCATGGGAAGCGAGATCTACCACAAGACAGAATACCGGGAACGCCGGCGGCACTACGCTGTCTTCTCTGTCAACGCCCCTGTGGATGGCTTCGACACCGACCGGGAATCCTTCACCGGCCCCTACCGCGGACCGGCAAACCCCGCCGCCGTCTTCGATGGCGCCAGCCGGAACAGCATTGCCCACGGCTGGGCCCCCATCGGAAGCCATCATATGAAACTGGTCCTGAAGCCCGGAGAGTCGGTCTCCAGGATCTTCGTCCTGGCCTTCTGTGAAAACCCAAAAGATCAGAAATTCGAAGCGCCGGGCGTCATCAACAAGGCTCCTGCAAAGGCTGTCCTGTCCCGGTTCCGTACGGATGATCAGTTCGACAGCGCTCTGGAAGATCTGCACACCTACTGGCAGGAACTGCTTTCCGTTTATCATATCGAAAGCAGCGACCCCAAGCTGAACCGTCTGGTCAACACCTGGAATCAGTATCAGTGCATGGTGACCTTCAATATGAGCCGGTCCGCCAGCTACTTTGAGAGCGGTATGGGCCGGGGCATGGGATTTAGGGACTCCTGCCAGGATCTGCTGGGATTCGTACACCTGATCCCGGCCCGGGCCAGAGAACGGATCCTGGACATCGCAAGCACCCAGTTCCCCGACGGCAGCACCTATCACCAGTACCAGCCCCTGACCAAGCGGGGCAATATGGGCGTGGGCAGCGGCTTCAACGATGACCCCCTCTGGCTCATCGCCGGTACCGCCGCTTACTTAAGAGAAACCGGAGACACGTCCATCCTGGATGAAGTCTGTCCCTTTGACAATGACGAAAGCAACGCAGCGCCTCTGATGGAGCATCTGCGCCGGAGCATCGGATATACCCGGAAGCATCTGGGCCCCCACGGCCTGCCTCTGATCGGACGCGCTGACTGGAACGACTGCCTGAACCTCAACTGTTTCTCCGAAGAACCCGGCGAAAGTTTCCAGATCACCGGCCCCAGCGACGGTCCTGTGGCAGAAAGTGTCTTCATTGCCGGCATGTTCGTCAAGTACAGCCGGGAATACGCGGAGATCTGCCGCATGATGGACCTGACATTTGAAGCTGATCAGGCAGACAAAGATGCGGACGACATGACCCGGGTAGTCCTGGATGCGGGCTGGGACGGCGCATGGTTCCGCAGAGCCTACGATGCCTTCTCCAATCCTGTGGGCAGCAAGGTCTGCGAAGAAGGACAGATCTTCATCGAACCCCAGGGCATGTGCGTGATGGCCGGCATCGGCGTAGAAACCGGCCAGGCCCAGCAGGCCCTGGACAGCGTTGCCGATCGTCTGGAGACCAATTACGGCATCGTCCTTCTGCAGCCGGCATACACCAGGTACCATCCGGAGCTGGGTGAGATCACCTCCTACCCGCCGGGCTATAAGGAAAACGCCGGCATCTTCTGCCACAACAATCCCTGGATCGTCTGCGCAGAGACCCAGCTGGGTCATGGATCGCGGGCCTTTGACCTTTTCCGCAGGACCTGCCCCATCTATCTGGAGGACATCAGTGAGATCCACCGCACCGAGCCCTATGTCTACTGTCAGATGATCGCCGGCCGGGATTCCTCCAGACCGGGCGAAGGCAAAAACAGCTGGCTGACGGGAACGGCCGCCTGGACCTTCACCGCCATGAGCCAGCACATCCTGGGCATCCGTCCCACCCTCCATGGCCTTGAGATCGACCCCTGTATCCCCGCCGACTGGAAGGGCTTTACCTGCACCCGGAAATTCCGGAATTCTACTTACAACATCACCGTCAGCAACCCGGACGGCGCTGAGAAAGGTGTCCGGTCCATGACTGTGAACGGCCAGCCTGTCAGCGGCAATATCATTCCCATTCCCTGCGCTGTCAGCGAGCTGAACGTGCAGGTGATCATGGGCTGACAATCAACTGAGCAGGATTTTCGTATGGAGCAAAGAATCATGACTTCAACTCAGAGCACACAGATGAAACAGAAACAGGATACTTTTCGCGGTTTTCCCCGGGACTTTATCTGGGGAGCCGCCAGCGCCTCCTATCAGACAGAGGGCGGCGCTTTTGAGGACGGAAAAGGCCCTTCCATCTGGGACGTTTTTTCCCACGAACCGGGACGCATCGCGGACGGCCACACCGGAGACACAGCCTGCGACGGTTACCACAGATTCGAAGAAGACCTGGACCTTCTCCAAAGGCTGGCCATTCCCAATTACCGGTTCAGCGTCAGCTGGCCCCGCGTCATCCCGGAAGGGACCGGCAGGGTCAACGAAGCCGGCCTGGCATACTATGAGCGTCTGATCGACGGCTGCCTGGCCCGGGGCATCACCCCCTGGCTCACCCTCTATCACTGGGACCTGCCCCAGGCCCTGCAGGAAAAAGGCGGCTGGCTGAACCGCGAGACCGCATCTGCCTTCCGGGCGTATACGGAAGTGATCGTACGGCGTTTTCAGGGAAAGGTCCGTCATTTTATCACCATCAATGAGCCCCAGATCATCGTGGGACTGGGTCATGCTGCCGGTCTGCATGCGCCGGGGCTGTGCCTGACTGCCCGGGAGACCTTCACCTGCTGGCATCATCTTCTGCTGGCCCACGGTCTTGCGGCGGAGACCATCCGCAGCATCTGTCCGGAGGCGCAGATCGGCATCTCCTCCACCGGTTCCGTGGGTTATCTGCAGGATCATCCCGAAATCACCCCACAGGCGCTGGCGGACTTCACCTTTCATACACCCATGACTGAATCCATGGATGGTTCTTCTGCAGGTCCGGCGGACAATTTCTGGTTCAATCACCAGTGGTTCCTGGACCCGGTCTGCCGCGGTGCCTATCCGGACGACCCGGTCTCACCCTGGTCCGAACCCGCAAAAAAAATAAGCCCGGCGGATCTGGCGGTGATCTGCCAGCCTTTGGACTTCATCGGTCTCAATGTCTATAACGGAACGGAACTGGACCCCGGGCAGGATTACCGGCCGGCGGAGCGATATCCCGGCTATCCCCGAACATCCCTCAAGTGGCCTGTCACCCCGCCGGTGATCTACTGGGCCTGCCGCCTGGTCCATGAACGATACGGCCTTCCGGTGATCGTCACCGAAAACGGCCAGGGATGCCATGACCGGATCTTCCGGGACGGCCTGGTGCATGACCCCGACCGCATCGATTTTCTGACCTCCTATCTGGAGGAGCTGGCTCTGGCCTGCCGTGACGGCATCCCGGTGAAGGGCTACTTCCACTGGTCCCTGACGGACAATCTGGAGTGGCATTCCGGCTACGATGACCGGTTCGGCCTGATCTACATCGACTACCGGAACCAGCAGCGGATCCCCAAGGACAGCGCCTTCTGGTACGGGGATCTGATCCGCCGCCTCACTGATTCCTGTACATCTCGTTGATCTTCGACTGGGCGTGCTCCAGAAGATGCTTGTCCCGGATCCTGTCCCGGTCGCTCAGGATGGCGAGCATCTCATCCGCCACCTCTTCCAGAGGCAGGCGCTGACTGCGGCTGATATATCCCAGCATACGCATGGCGGTAAACTCCGTGCGCATCTCCCCCGCGATCAGCGCTGCGAACTCCTCCGGGTACCCTTTCTGCAGCATCAGTTCATACAGTTGTCTGCTTTTATCGCTCATGGTCAATGTTCTGCCGCCTTACTTCCCATCTGCGAAGCTGGTAAAGACATCGCGCTCTTCCAAAGGCAGGCCAGCCTTTGCGCGTTCCGCCCCGATGGCCCGGATCAGGAATGCCATGTTCCGGCCCAGATTGCGCATGGTCTGCAGGCCCTCCAGGTCCTTCTCCACGTCCGCGGCAGTATGGCCATGGACCTGGTTCCAGTAGGTGCTGGAGGCCACCGGCATACCGCTGATGGTGAAGTACTTGTTCAGGGCATCAAAAGTCGGTGGATTGCCGCCCCGCCGTCAGCTCACCACCGCGGCGCCCACCTTCATCTGCTTGGAAAAACCCGTGCTGAAGAAGAGACGGTCCAGGAAGGCCAGGGCTGTTCCTGCCGGAGAACCATAATAGACCGGGCTGCCGATGATCAGTCCGTCCGCCTGTTCAAACTTCGGGGCCGTTTCATTCACCTTGTCATGAAATACACATGCACCGTGTTCCGCGCAGTAACCGCAGGCAATGCAGCCGCGGATATCATCACCGCCGAAATGGATGGTTTCGGTTTCGATTCCTTCTTTTTCAAGGGCAGCCGCCACTTCCTGCAGGGCTCTGGCGGTGCACCCGCCGGCATGGGGGCTTCCGTTCAGCAACAAAACCTTACTCATTTCCGACCTCCGTATTTTTGTGTTTTCGCATGTACTCCACCGTCCGGTGAAGCACATCATTTCTGTAAAGTTTATCAAGATTTCCGGCAAAATCAAGTCCATATCTGCGCCGGAGCTGCTTCAGGCCCTCTTCGATCCTGCTGATCCTCTCCGTGGCGGGATTTCCCATCAGATCATCGATGCTGATCTGGGTTTCTCCATTTTCCGACATGTTGTAGATCCCGGCGCCGATCAGCCTGACCGGACGCTTCTCCACCTGCCGCAGCATATCCCTGGTCTCCTGCCAGATCACCGCAGCCGAATCTGCGTCTCTGGCCAGCCTGGACCTGGTGATGTTCTTCATGTCTTTATAGGTCAGCTTCAGTGTCACCCCGCCCCCGTGGAGTCCGGTGCGCAGGGCCCGGTGGGATGTGCACAGGGCCAGGAGCAGCAGCACATCCTCAAGAAACTCATAGTCCTCCACGTCCTCCTGAAAGGTGATCTCCCGGCTGACGGACTTGGCGTCCTCCGGCCGGTAAGGCGTCACCTTCCGGTCATCGATGCCGAAGGCAAGCTGGGTGATCCAGGCTCCCTGTTTGCCCAGCTGGCGGATGACATCCTCTTTTCGCTCGCGGATGTCCCGGACCTTGTAGATGCCCATGCGGTTCAGCTTCTCCGCTGTCTTCGCCCCCACGGTATAGAGCACCTTCACATCCCGGTCCGTGAGCAGATTGACAAAGGCTTCCCGGGTGGGGATCTCGAAATAGCCGTTGGGTTTCTTCTCCTCGCTGGCTGTCTTGGCCGCGGTC
>CAMNJK010000065.1 GCA_946541435.1 uncultured Bacillota bacterium | reverse complement strand
AGTAGTAGAGCTCACCATCGTTGTACAGGTACTGCATGGACTTGGTCTCGATGTGGGCTTTCGGGAACTTGGCTTCCGGATTGAAGGATTCCTCCTTGATGGCGCCGGTCAGGATGTTCTTGTGCTTTGTTCTGACGAAGGCTGCGCCCTTACCGGGTTTCACGTGCTGGAAGTCCAGTACCACATGGGGATCGCCATCTATCTCAAACGTAATGCCTTTTCTGAAATCACTTGCATAAATCATAGTATCTCGCCTTTCTCCGTATCATTGTCATTAACGATATTATTATACAAAAACTTCCATGCTTCGTCAATCACATGTTCTTAAGCGGCGAATCCAGACCGAAATCGGATACTTCACCGATGATCTTATAGACATCCGACATCATGACAGTAAACCGCATCTGGCACTGCAGATAATTGGCAGCCAGGGGATCCTGCATCAGCACCATGCTCAGCTGCTGCATCTGCTGGAAAGCCTCCTGATCCACCTCCTGCCCCATCATCTGGGCCGTCTGGATCTCCAGCTGACGGGTCATGAAATCCTTGATGGCCCGGTCCAGCTCCGGATTTGCTTCGATCTGCTTTTTCGTTGCGTCAAACTGCTTGAACTCTTCTGACTCGCGCACGGCCTGCGCCAGCTGGTGCGCCTGATCATATACGTTCATGGATCATACCTCCTGGAAGATGGGCAGGATGATAGGCGTACGCTTGGTCCTGCCGTAAATAAATCTCTTAACACTTTCGCGGACGCTGGTCCTGATGGCGTTCCAGTCGTTCACATTCTTTGAGAGCGCGTTTTCGATGGTCTCCTTCGCCACCTGGCAGGTGGCATCGATCAGGTCTTCGTTCTCACGGACATAGACGAAGCCGCGGGTGATCACATCGGGCCCGGCCACCAGTTTTCTGGCCTGCCAGTCGATGGCTGCCGATACGATGATCAGGCCTGCCTCGGACAGCAGCCGGCGGTCCCGGAGAACGATGTTCCCCACATCGCCTACGCCAAGTCCGTCCACCATGATGGCGTCTGCCTGTACGGCCCCCGCCTGCTTTTTCGCAGAGCTGCCTGTCAGCGTAAGGGCATCGCCGTTGGACAGGATGAAGATGTCCCTGGAGGACATCCCCAGATATTCCGCCAGCTGGGCGTGTTTCTGCAGATGACGGTACTCCCCGTGCACCGGCATGAAAAACCTGGGGCGGATCAGGGAGTGCATCAGTTTCAGCTCCTCCCGGCAGGCATGACCGGACACATGGGTCTCGGCGATATCGGAGTAGATGACCTCCGCCCCCTTCTCGATCAGCTGGTCCACAACATTGGAGACCGTCAGCTCATTGCCCGGTACCGGTGTGGAGGACAGGATGACCATATCGCCTTTTTTGATGCGGATGGTCTTGTGCTCCATGGATGCCATCCGCGCCAGCGCCGACATGGGTTCACCCTGACTTCCCGTTGTAATGATCACCAGCTCGTGATCCGGGATCTTTCTCGTATCGTTGAGATCCACCAGCATGTTGTCCGGGATCCGGATGTAACCCAGCTCCTTGGCAAGCTCAAATACGTTGACCATGCTGCGGCCGGAAATGGCCACCTTTCTCTTGCACCGGATGGCGATATCGATGATCCGCTGGATCCGGTGAACATTGGATGAGAACGTGGCGATGATGATCCGGCTGCGGGAGCTGCGGAAAATAGGATCCAGCGTCTCTCCCACCTTCATTTCGGACCGGGTGTATCCCGGCCGCATGACATTGGTGCTGTCCGCCATCATCAGCAGGACGCCTTCGGAACCGATCTGCGCCAGACGGGCAAAATCGATCTTGTTGCCGTCCACCGGGGTGTAGTCGATCTTGAAGTCGCCGGTATGGAAGATGACGCCCGCCGGTGTATCGATCTTCAGGCAGATGGAATCCGCGATGGAGTGTGTGATGCGGAGCGCCTCGATCCGGAAGCTGTCTCCCAGCCGGAAGACCTCTCCCGGCCTGATCTGATGCATTTCCGCCTGCATGCCGTGCTCTTCCAGTTTGTTGCGGATCAGTCCCAGAGGGAACTGCATACCGTAGACGGGTACGTTCAGCTGCTTCAGAAGATAAGGCACGCCGCCGATATGATCTTCATGGCCGTGGGTGATCACAAGCCCGCGGATCTTCTTGCCGCAGGTGGTGATATAGGTGAAATCCGGGATCACCTTGTCGATACCGAACATATCGTCGTCCGGGAAGGACAGGCCGCAGTCGATGATCATGACTTCATCGCCGTATTCAATGGCGGTCATGTTCTTGCCGATCTCATGAAGTCCGCCCAGCGGGATCACCCGTACCGGCGCATCGGATCTGTGCCGCTGCGCCTTCACAGGCTTCTGCTTGGACCGGGCCGCTCTGACCGGCCGGACCTGTTCCTTTCGCGCGGACCGGGCCGGTTCCGCGCTCTTGTGCTTATGCTTTACGACAGCAGCGCCGCGGCGGTCGGAAGACTGCGTCTTTTTCGCAGCTGCAGCCGGCCGTTTCCGGCCGGTGCCCTTCTCCGCTCCGGCTTTGTATCTGCCGGTACTGCTGTTCTTGTTTCTGGTGTTTTTATTCTTATTTGTATTTTTGTTCTTATTCTTGTAGTCGCTCATTATTCTCCTGTTCCGAGGAACTGCCGGGCCAGGTTCTTATCCCTTGACGACCAGGTTGATCAGTCTGCCCGGGACAGCGATGGTCTTCACAACGTTTTTGCCTTCTGTCAGTCCTCTGATTGTCTCATCCTCTGCGGCGATCTGAAGCATATCTTCTCTGCCCGCGTCGCCCGGGATGTTGATTTTCGCTTTGTTTTTACCATTGATCTGAACCACGATCTCGATGGTGTCCTTGACCAGAGCGTCTTCATCATATGACGGCCATGCCTGTCCGAAGGCCCGTCCTTCATATCCCAGCATCTCCCACATCTCTTCAGTGATGTGCGGCACGAAGGGCGCCAGCAGGATCACCAGTGTACGGATGGCTGTGCTGAAGAGCGGTGCGTTGATCTCGCCGTCTCTGTATTTGTACATCTCATTGACCAGTTCCATGATGGCGCTGATGGCGGTGTTGAAATTGAACCGCTCGTTGATGTCATCGCCCACCTTCTTGATGGTGTAGTTCAGTGTATATGCCAGTTTGCGGTCTGCGTCGTTTCTGATCTCGAATTCGCCCGGGCAGTTATCCCCCTTCTGAATGAATTCATAGACCATGCGGTAGACACGGTTCAGGAAACGGAAAGAGCCTTCCACACCGCGGTCGGACCAGTCCAGTTCTCTTTCCGGCGGCGCCGCGAACAGGATGAAGAGACGGGCGGTATCCGCGCCGTACTTCTCAATGATCTCCGCAGGGCTGACCACGTTGCCCAGAGATTTGCTCATCTTGGCGCCATCCTTGATGACCATGCCCTGGGTCAGCAGGTTCTGGAAGGGTTCTTCCACGGAAACCAGACCCAGATCATACAGGGCCATCTGGAAGAACCGGGCATACATCAGGTGCAGGATGGCGTGCTCCACACCGCCGATATACTGGTCTACGTTCATCCAGTAGTCAGCCTTCTCCTTATTGAAGGCCTCTTCTGTATTTCTGGCATCCGCGTAACGCAGGAAGTACCAAGAGGAATCCAGGAAGGTATCCATGGTGTCCAGTTCCCGTCTGGCGGGGCCGCCGCAGCAGGGACATGTGGTATCCACGAAGGTCTTGCTGGTGGCCAGGGGGGATTCTCCCTTGCCTGTGAACTCTACATCCGTCGGCAGCATGACCGGCAGGTTCTCTTCCTTCTCCGGGACCCATCCGCACTTGTCGCACCAGATCATGGGGATCGGTGTTCCCCAGTAACGCTGGCGGGAAATCAGCCAGTCGCGCAGGCGGTATGTGATGGTGGGTTCACCCACACCCCGTTCTTTGGCCACCTCAGCGATCTTCTGGATGGCTTCCTTGTTGTTCATCCCGCTGAATTCGCCGGAATTGATGAGGATGCCCTCAGCCGCGCAGGCTTCCTGCAGATTGTTGACATCTACCTCCGGATCCTGGGGATCGATGACCGGAATGATCTCCAGGTCAAACTTCTTCGCGAAGTCAAAGTCTCTCTGGTCGTGGGCCGGTACACCCATGACAGCGCCGGTTCCGTAACCCATCAGGACATAGTCTGAAATGTAGATGGGCATGGGCTTGTGGGTAAAGGGGTTCACCGCGTAGCGTCCGATGAAGACACCGGTCTTCTCATTGGTGGTGGAAGTACGCTCGATCTCCGTCATATGGGCGCAGCGGTCGATGTATTCTCTGACCGGAGCCTCGTATTCTGTACCTTCCACCATGGGGATCACGTCCGGATACTCCGGCGCCAGGACCATGAAAGTCGTACCATAGATGGTGTCGATCCTGGTGGTGAAGACCGTCAGCTTCTCTTCTCTGTCCTGCACGTCGAATGTTGCCAGCGCGCCCTTGGACTTGCCGATCCAGTTGCGCTGCATGGTCTTGACCTTGGCAGGCCATCCCGGCAGCTTGTCCAGGTTTTCCAGGAGTCTGTCCGCGTAGTCTGTGATCTTGAAGTACCACTGGGAGAGATCCTTCTTTCCCACCGGTGATTTGCAGCGCTCGCAGCAGCCGTCGACCACCTGCTCGTTGGCCAGTACCGTCTGGCAGCTGGGACACCAGTTGACCTGGCTTTCTTTTTTATAGGCCAGGCCTTTTTTATAGAACTGGATAAAGATCCACTGCATCCAGCGATAGTACTCCGGATGGCATGTGGCCACTTCGCGGTCCCAGTCATAGGAAAGACCCATGGCCTTCAGCTGATCTCTCATATCGTTGATGTTCGACCATGTCCAGTCTGCCGGAGCAACACCGTGCTTGATGGCCGCGTTCTCCGCCGGCAGTCCGAAACCGTCCCATCCCATGGGATGGAGAACATTGAACCCGTTCATGACCTTGAAACGGGCCACCACGTCACCGATGGAATAGTTTCTGACATGGCCCATGTGGAGTTTGCCTGACGGATACGGGAACATCTCCAGGACATAATACTTTTTCTTGTCCGGGTCCTCCGTCACACGAAAGGCGTCTTCCTTCTCCCAGATCTGCTGCCATTTCTTTTCGATCTCGGCAAAATTGTACTTCTCAGACATCGCTTCTATTTTCTCCTTCTCATTATTCATTGACAGGAACGAACTCACAGTCGCCCCAGATCTTCTCGATATTGTATTTCTCACGCATTTCCTGCGTCAGCACATTCACGATCACGTCACCGTAATCCATCAGGATCCAGCCGGATTCCTTCTTGCCTTCCACGCTCTTGGGGAAAATGCCCTGGGGTTCCAGCAGGTCTTCAATATGGTCCTTCAGCGCTTCCAGCTGACGCTCATTGCCGGCGGAAGCCATGACGAAATAGTCCGCGAAGGATGATTTCGGGCTGATGTCGATGATCAGCACATCAAAGGCCTTTCTCGCATCCAGCGTCTCCGCGATGCTGTGTGCCATTTCTCTTGGTTCCATGTTTCATTTACTCCCTTCTAAACTTCATTATTCTGAACGTTTATTCTGAAGATCCTGCAGCGCCATGATGGTATCCGGATCGATATCAGCCTTCTGCAGTTTCAAATATGCGATGGTCCGCTCCAGCATTCTGATGCAGGCGAGATCCAGATCTTCTTCCGCGATCCGCCGGATCTCCTCCACGGAAGGATAAGACCTTCCGGGTTCGATGGCATCCGCCAGGAAAACGATCTTTTCCAGCAGGCTCATCCCTGCCCGCCCGGTGGTATGGCTGGCCACTGCCGCCAGGATCTCCGGATCATCGATGCCGAAATCCCGTTTCATCAGCGCCGCCGCGATCTTGCTGTGGGCGAGGTTGGGTTCATCCAGGTACCGCAGGTCCAGCCCCAGATCCCGGATGTGCCGGTTCATTTCATCCCCGGACATGTTCTTCGCCATGTCGTGAAAGATCGCCGCGGTTTCGGCTTTTTTCGGATCGCCTCCGAATCGATGGGCCAGCTTTACCGCTTCGTCCCGCACCCGCATGGTATGTTCCAGGCGGGACGGCTTCAGATGCCGGCGGATATAGGCAAGACCCCCGGCGTTCACATCGTTCCGGTAGAGGCCGCGGGATCTGATGTATTCCTCCACCCGGGGCGGGATCAGTCCTTCTGCGGTCTCCCCCGCTGCCAGCCTTTCCCTGATCCGGGTGGCTGAAATGTCGAACTGTTCATTCTCGATCCAGAGGATCTCCGTGCCGTAACGCCTGTGCAGATCCTCCCGGCAGTCTTTCAGCTCCTGGTCCTGATAACCCGGACGGCTGCCAACGATATAAGCGTAATTGCGGAGCAGTTCTTCCGCGTTCTTCCAGGTCTCCAGCTTCAGCAGGGAATCCGCGCCGATGATGAAATAGAGCTGCGCCTCGGGGCCGAACCGTTCCTGCATGGCCCGCAGGGTCAGGAATGTATAGGACACACCCTCCCGGTCCAGCTCATAGGAACAGGGTTCGATCCCCGGTTCATCCAGCAGGGCCAGCCGGAGCATTTCCATCCGGTCTTCCCCGGAGGCAGGCTGACGGTCCAGCTTGAAGGGCTGCAGCCTGGCCGGGATCAGCAAAACCTGGTCGAGCCCGGCCTGCCGCCGGGCGTCCGCCGCCAGATGCACGTGTCCGATGTGCACGGGATCAAAGCTCCCGCCCATGATCCCGATCCTTTTCGGTGCGCTGTCCTGCCCGCCCATATTATTCACTGTCGGAGATCAGGCGGATGCCAAGCTCATCCAGCTGCCCTTCATCCACGATGCCGGGGGCTTCGCTGACCATGCACTGGGCCGCCTGGTTCTTGGGGAAGGCGATGACTTCACGGATGGACTTCTCGCCGGTCAGCAGCATGACCAGACGATCCAGGCCGTATGCCAGGCCGCCGTGGGGCGGTGTTCCGTACCGGAAGGCTTCCACCAGGAACCCGAATTTTTCGTTGATCTCTTCCTGGGACATATTCAGCGCGCGGAACATATCCTCCTGCATCTGCTTGTCGTGGATACGGATGCTGCCGCCGCCCAGTTCCACGCCGTTGAGTACGATGTCATAGGCGTTGGCTTTGCAGCTGTGGGGATCCGTCTTCAGCAGGGCCGCGTCCTCCGCCTTGGGCGAAGTGAAGGGATGATGCATGGCGGACCAGCGGTCTTCCTTCTCATCATATTCGAAGAGCGGGAAGTCCACCACCCACAGGAATTCATATTTGTTGTCGTCCAGGAGGCCCATTTCTCCGGCGATGTGACGCCGCAGGAATCCCAGGGTATCCCAGACCACTTTATTTTTGTCACTGACGATCAGGATCAGGTCGTCCGCACCGGCGCCCATGTGATCCGCGATCTCCTTCAGCTGCTCGGGGCTGAAGAACTTGTTGACAGAGGAGGAAACCCCATCCTGGGCCACCTTCATCCAGACCATGCCCTTCGCACCGTAGCTCTTGATGGCTTCGGTCAGCTTGTCGATCTTCTTTCTCGTATACAGGGGCGCGCCGCCGGTGACACAGATGCCCCGGACACTGCCGCCCGCTGCGATGGCGTCGGTAAAGACCTTGAAATCGCAGTCTTTTACCAGTTCGGTGATGTCCTGGAGTTCGAATCCGAACCGCAGGTCAGGCTTGTCGCTGCCGTACCGGTCCATGGCTTCCTGCCAGGTCATCCGCGGGAAAGGTGTGTTGAGCTCGATCCCCTTCAGCTCGGAGAAGACTCTCTTCATGAAGCCTTCCTGGATCTCGATGACGTCGTCCACTTCCACGAAGGACATTTCCAGGTCGATCTGGGTGAATTCCGGCTGACGGTCCGCCCGCAGGTCTTCGTCCCGGAAGCACTTGACGATCTGGAAATACCGGTCCGTGCCGCCCACCATCAGCAGCTGCTTGAAGGTCTGGGGCGACTGCGGCAGGGCATAGAACTGGCCGGGATTCAT
>CAMNJK010000064.1 GCA_946541435.1 uncultured Bacillota bacterium | reverse complement strand
ATATTCTGATAGAGATCTCGCCCGTTCGCAGGGCTTCTGTGGTCCCGGCCTTGGGGCCTTCCAGATAGCGGACTACCAGCCCGCCGTCATCGGCAATGGACAGAGCCTCGGCAGCCCACCCAGGTTCCGGCTTTGCATCCGGGGCGGTGCTGTCTCCTGCATCAGGGACGGCAGTTTCCGCCTTTCTGCCGGCCCCTGCATCTGCATAGGGATCCAGCACCCGGATCTGCCGCCCCAGTATGAAGCAGCGATCACGGTACTCATCGAAGAAACTGCGGCTTTCCAGATCCTCTAGGATCCGGACTGTCTCATTGACGACTTCTGCGGCAAGGACGCTTCGGGAGAATGCCCCGGGCGAATCCGACAGAGATCCTGCGATACCCTCGATTTCCGGCGGGAAGCTTCCGGGGAAGCAGTTGATGCCGATGCCGATGATCAGCCGGTCGATCTGCCCCGTCTCGAAATTGGTCTGGGCTTCTGTCAGGATGCCGCAGACTTTGCGCCCGTTGTAGAACAGGTCGTTTACCCATTTGATGGAAACATGCACGCCGCAGACCTTCTCGATGGCGCGGGCGGTGGCCACAGCCGCCGCCATGGTGACATACTGAGAACGCTCCAGCGAGAACATGGGCATCAGGGCGATGCTCAGATAGAGGCCCGTTCCCCCCGGGGACACGAAGGTCCTTCCCAGCCGTCCCCGTCCCTGGGTCTGCCGGTTGGCGATGATGGCCAAAGGCCGGTGGCTCAGAGGAGCCGTCTTCGCCAGATCATTGGTGGATCCCACGGAGTCGTGGACCTCCACGGTGCAGGGCACGGTCACCAGCTCCGCCACAGCATCCTGAGTCAGAGGCTGGGCTCCGGCGGCCAGGCAGTAGCCCGCCTTGGAGCGGCCCTCGATGGGGTAGCCTTCTGCTTTCAGCTGGTTGATGGCTTTCCAGATGGAATTCCGGGAAACGCCCAGGCGGTCGGCGATCTGCTGACCAGAGATATAGGCACCGGGGTTTTCCCGGAGCATTTGTAGCAAATCCTGTTTAGTCGACATAGTTTCTCCTATCGCATAGAACGCCGCAGGCCGTCAGGCCCGCGGCGCGTTATTATCCGAGGTGGTGATCAGCCTCAGGCCGCATCTGATCTGAGGCAGCCCGGCCCGCGGCGGTTTTCTAGATCACATAGAACCAGGTAGCATCCTGCTCCAAGTCTTTTTCCTCCAGGGGGTGCTTGCCGTCTGCATCCAGGATCATCTCATGGGTCTTGACGGTGACGGTGGAGTGGGGCGCAACGGATCTGGTCACAAAGGCATTACCACCGATGACGGAGCCTTCGCCGATGACAGTATTTCCGCCCAGCACGGAGGCGCCGGAATACAGTGTCACATTGTCTTCGATCGTCGGGTGGCGGCGTACACCGTGGGCGGCATGGCCGGCCTTGGTGGACAGCGCGCCGATGGTGACACCCTGGTAGATCTTCACGTGTTCACCGATGATGGAGGTGGAACCCACCACGATACCGGTGGCATGGTCAATGAAGAAATACTTGCCGATGGTGGCGCCGGGGTGGATGTCCACGCCGGTTTCTTTGTGGGCGTACTCGGACATCATCCTGGGCAGAAGTGGTACCTTCAGCAGGAACAGCTCGTGGGCCAGCCGGTAGATGGCGGTGGCCAGCAGACCCGGGTAGGCCAGGATGATCTCATCCTTGTTCTCTGCCGCAGGGTCTCCGTCGAAAGTGGCCTGGATGTCCGTGTTCAGGTGTTCCCGCACCTTGGGGATCTGCCGGAAGAAGTCCATGCAGATCTTCTGGGCAAAGCGCTTGCGGACGATCTTCTTGCTGTCGGAGTACTCCGGATCATACAACAAAGCCACTTCGATCTGTTTCCGCAGATCGTACATGACGTCCTCGATGAGGACGGACAGTTTGGCCTGGACGCTTCTGGTCCGGTATTCCTTCTCCCGGTAGTACCCCGGGAAGCAGATCATCAGAAGTTCGTTGATGATCTCGATGACCACCTCCTGATCCGGCTGTTCAAACACGTTCATGTTGTCGATGTCACGGCCGTGTTTGTAGTCCGCCATTATTTCATTCACTATCCCGTTCATTTCCTGATCCAGGGCTTCCTGATCGATGTCGCTGCCGCCGTCGCAGATGCGGCAGATGTCGAGGAAGTCCAGTTCTTTGATGCTTTTGATTTCCATAGGTTCCCCTTACTTTTGCGTTTTAACTCGTTGAATCAATCCTACCACAACAGGAGGGAAATAACAAGAGCCTGCAGGATTCTCCGCAGGCTCGGATTGGTTATTCTTCTTCCGGGGCGGGTTCTCCGGTCTCCCCCAGCGCGCGGATGGCGGTGAGATCGTCGATGTCATAGCGATAGGCTTTGTTGCAGAAGAAGCACTTGACCTCGATCTCTTCTCCATCGTTGATGATGTCATCCAGGTCTTTGCGGCTCAGGGTGGACAAAGCCCGGGACACCCGTTCCTTGGAGCAGTCGCAGTGGAAGCGCACTTCCTGGGTCTCGAAGATGTCCAGGCCCAGGTCCCCCAGGATGTGGGTGAGGATGTCCTCCGGGGTCATGCCCTTCTCCAGCATGGCGGTCACCGGTTCCAGACCCGCCAGAGCGTTCTCCAGGGCGGAGATGGTCTCCTCGGATGCGAAGGGCATCAGCTGGATGATGAAACCCCCGGACTGCATGACAGTGCGGTCTGTATTTACCTTGACGCCAAGGCCCACGGCAGAAGGAGTCTGCTCCGACACGGTGAAGTAGTAGGCCAGGTCGTCGCCGATCTCACCGGTCTGGATCTCCACCTGGCCGCTGTAGGGCTCCCGCAGTCCCAGGTCCATGCTGACGCTGAGCATGCCGCCGCCGATGGCAGCGCCCACATCCATCTTGCCGGGGTATTTGTCCGGCACGTCGGCATGGGGATTGACTGCGTAGCCTTTGCAGTTTCCCTGTCCGTCCACGGAGACGGTCATGCCGCCGGCAGGTCCGTCGCAGTGGTACTGAATGGTGAGAAGGTCCTTCTCGCCTTTCATCATGGAACCCATCATGGCGCCGGCGGACAAGAGTCTTCCCAGGGCGGCGGTCATGACCGGGGATAAGTCGTGTATGTTCCTGGCGTGCTCGACCATCTCGGTGGAGCGGATGGCGAAGGCGCGGATGCTGTTGTCCGCGGCGGTGGCACGTACGATGTAGTCGTTCATTGTTTTCCTCCTTTGATACGTGAGCCAGGGTCGAATCCCGTGAGGTCCCTCACCACCACGGAGGCGGCGATGAGTCCTGCAGCAGAAGGCACAAAGGCCGTCGACCCGGGGATACTTCTTCTGGTTTCGGATTCGGATTCCACATCCGGATCAGGAAGGGGACGGATGGGCGGTTCCGTGGAATAGACCACCTTCAGGGCGGGTACGCCCCGCTTCCGCAGTTCCGTCCGCATGACCTTCGCCAGGGGATCCATGCTCGTTTTATAGATGTCTGTTACCACAAGGGCCGTGGGGTCAAACCGGTTGCCGCAGCCCATGCAGGAAATGATGGGGATGCCGCCTTCTGTGGCCCGGACGATCAGGTCCAGCTTGGCTGTCACGGTGTCGATGGCATCCACAATGTAGTCATATTGGGACAGATCAAACTCCTCTGCCTTCTCCGGCAGGTAGAAGGTCTGATAAGTGTTCACCACTGTTTCCGGGGAGATGTCCGCGATGCGCTCTGCGAACATTTCCACCTTGGGTCTTCCGACGGTGCTGTGCAGTGCGATGATCTGGCGGTTGATGTTGGTGAGGGCCACGTCATCGCTGTCGATGAGGTCCAGGGTGCCCACACCGCTTCTGGCCAGGGCTTCCACAACGTAGCCCCCCACACCGCCGACACCGAAAACGGCGACCCGGGATGCGGCAAGGCGGTCCATGGATTCCTGCCCGATGACACGTCTTGTGCGAGAGAATTCATTCAGCATATCAGACCTCACTTTCTTTCCGGTCCAGCACTTTCCGGACCACCAGCAGGTATGAGATGAGCATGACGGTCATGGTGACGGCCCAGCTCATGGGATAGCAGATCAGCAGTGCCCGGAACGTATGGTGCGCCGGGAAGATCGTATAGACATAGGCGATCCGCACGCCGCAGATCCCGATGAGGGAGGTAAGGGCGGGGACCAGGGAATATCCCAGTCCACGCATGGCCGCGGACAAAGTCTCATTTATACAATTGAAGAATTCGAACAGCAGGATGATCACCACCCGGATGTGTCCCATGGCGATGACGTCCGGATCGGGATTGAAGATGCTCAGAAGAGGATCCGCAAACACGATCAGAATAAAGCACAGAGCCTGGGTCAGCACCACGTTCATGGAAACACACCACCGCACGACTTTGTGGCAGCGCTGCAAATTCCCTGCGCCATAGTTCTGGCTCACGAAGGAGGTGCAGGCCTGGCTGAATGCCTGGAGAATAAAGAATGCGAAGATCTCCAGATAGAAGGCCGCCGAGGACCCTGCCATGACGTCAGCCCCCAGACTGTTGATGGCGGACTGGATGATCAGGTTGGAGATGGAGAAGACCATTCCCTGAAGACCCGAGGGGATGCCGATGCGCATCACATCCCGCAGGATGTACCAACGGATCCGGAGCTTGCGGAAGGAGATGCGGTACGGCTCGTCAGTTCTCTCATGGAGAACAAAGAGGAGCATGATGGCACTGAGGGCGTTGGCGATGATTGTGGCCAGCGCGACCCCTGCGACCCCCAGGTGCATGACAATGACAAAGAACAGGTTCAGTGCCACGTTGATGCAGCCGCTGATGGTGAGAACGATCAGCGGGGTATTGGTGTCCCCGCGGCTTCGGAAGATGGCCGCCAGGAAGTTATACAGCATCGTGAAGGGCATGCCGATCATGATGATCCGCAGGTACAAAGCCGCCAAAGGTTTGATTTCTGCCGGCACGCCCAGGACCCCCAGCATGGGCTCGCAGATCAGAAGGCCCAGGGCCATGACGATCAATCCTCCGATAAAGCCCACCGCAATGGACGTGTGGATGGAATCGCTGATCCTCCGGGCATTCCGCTGCCCGATGTAACGGGCGATGATGACGTTGGAGCCGATGGAAAGTCCCACGAAAATATTGACCAGCAGGCCGGTGAGGGGCGCGTTGCTCCCCACGGCAGCCATGGCCTCCTTGCCGACGAACTGACCCAGCACCGCCACGTCGGCGGCGTTGAACAGCTGCTGCAGGATGCTGGTGGCAGCAAGCGGCATGGCAAACAGAAGGATCTTATCCCACAGTGAGCCATGCAGCATATCGATATCTTTGGATTTACTCTTGCGAATGGATTTCATAGTGCTCCTTATACCCCCAATTCGCCGCGTTCAAGCGGGGAGAGGGCGTTATATTACTCATTAGACTATTGTATCATATCCGTCAAGGGGGAAGGCGGAATTATGTATACTAACAATTAAAATTCAAAAAAGTTGTATATATACACAATTAATACTTGCAGTACCGCCCGGGGCGGGCTTTTCCGCGTCATAAAAGCGCAGAATGATCTCTGCGGCTTCACGTGTTTTCCCGGACCGACTCCAGGGTTGCGGATTGCGTAAACAGGGTGTACAATATTCGACAAAGAGCAAAATCTGAATCGTGAAGACGAAATAAGCGACTGTAAATAAGGAGAGAACTATGGAACGTGCCCGAAATATCCTGGTGACGTTGCTCATGCTGGGAGCTGCGTCGGCAGTGGGATATCTCTTTGAGATCGCCGGGTTTCCGGATACAAGCATCGCTTTTCTGTTCCTGCTGGCGGTGCTCTTTGCGGCATGGCTGAGCAGCAGCCTTGGCGTGGGTGTGTTCGCATCCATTGCGGCGACCTTTGTGTTCAACTATTTCTTTGCAGCACCCCGGTTCACCTTTGCCGTCAACGACCCCAACTACTACGTCACGTTCGTGGCGCTGATCATAACCTCCATCCTGGTGAGCACCCTGACCACCCGGGCCAGGAAGGAAGCCCAGCTCGCCCAGGAGCGCGAGGAAGAGACCAAGTCCATCTACATGCTGACAAACCGGCTGTCGGATGCCGGCACCCGGGACGACATCGTAGCGGTGGCACTCGCCGCGATCCGGGAGGGCCTGCAGTGCGGCTGCGGCTGCCTGTGCCTGGATGGAGACGGCCAGCCTGAGGCCACCTACGTCTACCTTCCCGAAGGGGAAGGGAGTTCCCAGGTGAGACGGGAGGCGGAGGACCCCAAGGCGATCCTGTACCGCATCGAGCATCTGTCGGAAGACCACGACGAGGGCGAAGAATTCTTCGATTGGCCTTTGTACGGGGGTGAGGGGCCCCTGGGGCTGATTCGCATCCCCCGGGAGGCTGCTTCCGGGATGGATGAGGAACAAAGCCGTATGCTGCGGTCTATGATCGACAGTATTGCTTTGGCGCTGGACCGATTCCGGGCGGCGGAACAAAGGATCCAGTCGAGGGAGGAAGTCTCCCGGGAGCGTTATCGCGCCAACCTGCTGCGGTCCATTTCCCATGACATCCGGACACCGCTGACGGGAATCATCGGGACCTCCGAGATCCTTCGAGGAAGGCTTGAGACCGGAGGCGAGGAGTGGGAGCTGGCCGGCCGCATCCAGACCGATGCGGAGTGGCTGCACTCCCTGGTGGAGAATATACTTGGACTGACCCGGCTGCAGGACGGCGGGGTCAAGCTGAAGAAGGAATGGGAGGCCCTGGAGGAGATCATCGGCGGAGCCGTGGGCCATGTGGAGCAGCACTGGCCGGACCAGGAGATCGACGTCAATCTTCCGGAGGAGCTGGTGATGGCCCCCATGGATGCCAAGCTCATCGAGCAGGTGGTCATCAATCTTCTGGAGAATGCCATCAAACATACGGGGCCGGGAACACCGGTAAGCGTGAGCCTGGCAGAGGATCCTGCGGGCCGCGGGGCGGTGGTCACCGTCCGGGATCGGGGGCAGGGGATCCGCGCCCAGGATCTGCCTCACATTTTCCAGCCCTTCTATACATCGGATCACCGGGCAAGCATGGAGAACCGAAGCTTCGGGCTGGGGCTTGCCATCTGCGAGACCATCGTGACCGCCCACGGCGGCACCATCCTGGCCAGAAACTGCACCGACGGGCCGGGAGCGGAATTCGTATTCACCCTGCCAATGGAGGAAGAACATGACACAGAGAGTTGAGAAAATATTAGTGGTAGAAGACGATGAACAGATCCGCGGGTTCATCTGCTATGCTCTGTCCAATGAGCAGCTCACCTACCTGACCGCGGAAACCGGGCACCAGGCCCTGGAAAAGCAAAGGACTGAGAGCCCTGACATCATGATCCTGGATCTGGGACTTCCGGATCTCGACGGAATGGAAGTGATCCGCCAGGTGCGGGAGCGCTCCCAGCTTCCCATCATCGTGGTCTCAGCCCGTGACCGGGAGGCAGACAAAGTCGCGGCCCTGGATCTGGGCGCAGACGATTATCTCACCAAGCCCTTCTCCGCTTCGGAGCTGATGGCCCGCATCCGTGTGGCCCGCCGCCACCTGAACCTGCAGCCGGCTGCAGAAGAGAGCAGCCTTCTCACCGTACGCGGCCTGTCTCTGGACACCGCCAAACGGCTGGTCTACCTCAACGGGGAGGAACTTCACATGACCCCCATGGAATACCAGCTGCTGTCCTACCTCTTCCATAACATCGGAAAGGTCCTGACCACCGGTGCCATCATCGAAGAACTGTGGGGCGCCGGCTACGGCCGGGACACTCAGGCCCTCCGGGCCCTCATGGCCGGCCTCCGCCGCAAAATCGAAAAGAACCCCGGAAAACCCGAGTACATCGTCACCGAGATCGGCGTCGGGTACCGGCTGAAAGACGAGTAAAAACAGGAACTGCTGTGAGGAAGTTGATCACAGCAGTTTTTTCATGTGGGAACCCGCTCTTGCCGGCACTAGCCCTCGGCGCAGGAGCCGTTGCCCCTCACCTGCAGGAGCGCTGCCAGGTCTCCGCCTTCTGTAATTCTGGATTCATTTGCAAAACGGGAGG
>CAMNJK010000063.1 GCA_946541435.1 uncultured Bacillota bacterium | reverse complement strand
GCGTGCCCCGAGATGTTTCTCCGTATGTGCCAAACGAATCCCATATAGAAAGGATCCCTTCATGGACAAACCTGTTTCAAACATCAAACTCGGCATCGCCTGCATCATCGCCTCAGCCTTCTGCTTTTCCCTGATGAGCCTGTTCATCCGGCTGTCGGGGGACGTGCCGGTGATGCAGAAGTGCTTTTTTCGAAATGCGGTAGCCTTCGTCATGGCTGCCGTCGTCATGATCCGGGCCAGGCAGCCCTTTGTGGTGGAGCCGGGCAACTGGAAATACATGCTGATCCGGGCCGGAGCCGGGACTCTGGGGATCGCCCTGAATTTCTATGCGGTGGATCACCTGGCGATCTCCGATGCCTCCATTTTGAATAAACTCTCCCCCTTCTTTGCCATTATCTTCTCCACTTTAGTGCTGAAAGAAGTGGCGAAGGCCGGGGAATGGATTGCGGTGGCAGTGGCCTTCCTGGGGGCAGTCTTCGTCATCAAACCCGGGCTGGGGATGATGGCGTCTCTGCCGGCGCTGATCGGGGCGGGATCCGGCTGCTTTGCGGGACTGGCCTACACTTACCTTCGGAAACTCCGGCAGCGGGGCCAGAATGGGATGACCATCGTCTTTTTCTTCTCCGGATTCTCCAGTTTGTGCTTCCTGCCCTCCCTGATCTTCGACTATCGGCCCATCGCGGCCTGGCAGTGGGCATTCCTGTTCCTGACGGGGGCGGCGGCTATGGGGGGCCAGATCTTCATCACAAAAGCTTATGCCTACGCGCCGGCCAGGGAGATCTCTGTCTATGACTTCTCCAACGTGGTCTTTTCCGCGCTGTGGGGATTCCTCTTCCTGAGTCAGATCCCCGATCCCATGAGTGTTTTGGGTTATATCATCATCATCGGCACCGCCATCGTCAAATGGAGGATGAGTCTTCGGAAACTGGAGAAATCAGAACGGTCATCGTCCTAAAGGGATAAATGACAAAAAATACACTTCTTCATGACTATTTTAAGGGTGTATAAAGAAAAATTAGTGTCCTGCCCCTATTGAAACAGACAACAATTTTTGATAATATGAAACGTGAGCGTTTAGACTTTACGCCAGTAAAGTGAACGCTCAGGATTGTTAAAATTTCAACGATTTCAGGCGTTTTTGAGTGTATAGCAATCAGTGAAAATCACAAATAAAGGAGGATGAAAAGTGCCGATCAAGAGAATGAATGGTGCTCATGTGCCTCACAGAAAGAACACAGCAGAAATGGCTGCGGTCCGGATCCCGGTGCCGCAGCAGCTGGTGATTCCCATGTCCATGCACATCGGCGCACCGGCGAAACCGGTAGTTAAACCCGGAGAAGATGTGAAAGTCGGTCAGCTGATCGCAGAAGCCGGCGGATTCGTATCTGCCCCCATCTATTCCGGCGTTTCCGGTAAAGTTATCAAAATCGATGAATTGGTCGTTTCCAATGGTTCCACTGTTCCTGCCATCCGGATCAACTCCGACGGAGAGCAGACGGTGCTGGAAGACCTGACTCCACCTACGGTGACGGATTACGAAAGCTTCCTGGAAGCCGTCCGCAACAGCGGCGTAGTCGGTCTGGGAGGTGCGGGGTTCCCCACCAGCGTCAAGTTGAAGGTGGACCTGGAAAAGGTGGATGCCATCATCATCAACGGAGCGGAGTGCGAACCCTACATCACCTCCGATACCCGGACGATGCTGGACCGGACCGACGAGGTCTGGGCCGGTGTGGAAATGCTGCAGAAATACCTGCAGGCGAAGCGGATCATCATCGGCATCGAAGACAATAAACCTCAGTGCATCGCCAAGTTCAATGAACTTTGCAAGACTACCCAGGGAGTGGAAGTGGCGGCCCTGCCCTCCATGTACCCACAGGGCGGTGAAAAAGTGCTGATCTTCAATACCATCGGCAAGATCGTGCCGGAGGGGAAACTGCCCATTGACGTGGGCGCCATCGTGCTCAACTGCACCACCCTGGCCACCATCGCTCAATACATCCAGACCGGGATGCCTCTGGTGGAGAAGTGCATCACCATCGACGGCAGTGCCGTGGCGAATCCGCAGAACGTGATCGCCCCCATCGGCACCCCGATGAAAGACCTGTTCGAGGCCTGCGGCGGGTTCAAGACAGAACCCCGGAAGGTGCTCTATGGCGGACCCATGATGGGGATCGCAGTGCCGGACCTGGAAAATCCGGTGCTGAAGAACACCAATGCGGTGCTGGCATTTGACGAAAAGGACGCCAAACCACCGGAACCCACTGCCTGTATCAAATGCGGCCGGTGCATCGCCCACTGCCCGCTGAAGCTGATGCCGGCGGACATCGAAAAGGCCTTCAGCCTGGAACGGCCGGAAGACCTGAAAGAACTGAAAGTCAACCTCTGCATGGAATGCGGCTGCTGCAGCTTCGTCTGCCCGGCCAAACGTCCTTTAGTGCAGGTGAATAAACTCTCCAAAGCCATGCTGAACAAATACAACGCTCAGCTGAAGGCGGAGGAAGAAGCCCGCAAGGCTAAGGAAGAAGCAAAGAAAAAGGAGGAGGAAGCTGCAAATGAATAATTTAGTTGTATCGATCTCTCCTCATATCCGGGACAGAGCGGACACGACCCTCATCATGAGGGACGTGCTGATCGCGCTGGTGCCTGTCATCATCGCCTCCGTGGTCATTTTCGGACCCCGGGCGCTGTTGGTGGAGGCGGTCTGCGTGGCTTCCTGCCTGTTCTTTGAATGGGGCTTTGAAAAGATCTGCAAACGGCCCAACACCATCGGCGACCTGTCGGCGGCGGTGACCGGCCTGATCCTGTCCTTCAACCTGAACGTGGGGATCCCCCTCTGGCAGGCCATCTTCGGTTCCTTCATCGCCATCGTGCTGGTGAAGCAGCTCTTCGGCGGGATCGGCAAGAACTTCGCGAACCCGGCCATCACGGCCCGTATCGTCATGCTGCTGGCATTCTCCGGCACCATGACCACCTGGAACACTCCGACGATCCTGCACCCGGCTGCGGATGCGGTGACCGGAGCAACGCCTTTGACCATGATCGCCAAAGACGAACTGGCAAACCTGCCTTCTCTGGGAGAGATGTTCCTGGGGATCCAGGGAGGCTGTTTAGGTGAGACCTGTACATTAGCGCTGCTGATCGGCGGCATTTACCTGATCGCCCGGAAGGTGATCACCTGGCACACACCGGTGGCCTTCATCGCCACGGTATTCGTGCTGTCCCTGATCTTCGGACAGGACCCGGTGGTCCAGATCCTCTCCGGCGGCGTATTCCTGGGAGCCTTCTTCATGGCGACGGATTACGCAACGACTCCTTCCACCAATAAAGGAAGGATCATCTTCGGCATCGGCTGCGGTCTGATCACCGTGCTGATCCGTATCTGGGGCAACTACCCCGAAGGCGTGTCCTTCTCGATCCTGCTGATGAACATCTTAACACCGTTCATCATCAAATGGACCCGCAACAAACCGTTGGGAGGTGTTGAATAATGACCGAATCCAACGTACGAAAAGATTTTGTGATGCCGATCGCGGTATTGACCATCATCTGTCTGGTGATGGCGGTGCTGCTGGCATTGACCAATAATGTGACCGCTCCCATCATCGAGGAAGCGGAAAAGGCCGCAGCGGCGGAAGCCCGGGCGGAAGTGATGCCTCAGGCAGACGGCTTCGAACCGGTGGACGTGGCGGCGGAAGATCTTCCCGGAAGCGTTATCGACGTATACAAAGCCACCAACGGCGCGGGCTATGTGGTCCAGCTGGCCGGGGACGGCTACGGCGGGAAGAAGACGTTGAAAGTGATCGTTGGCGTGGATGCGGACGGCTTCATCACCGATACCAAGGTCATGAGCCACAGCGAGACGCCGGGTCTGGGCTCCCGGGTCGCGGAGGCGGACTTCAACGACCAGTTCAACGGACTGGATGAATCCGGCCTGAGCGGGATCGTCACCATCTCCGGTGCGACGATCTCCTCCAACCACTATATCGATACTGTAAAAGATGCCCTGGCGGCAGTGGAAACAGCAAAGGGGGCGGAGTAAATAATGAATAAACTTTCTGTTTTGACAAAAGGGATCATTAAAGAAAATCCGGTCCTGGTGCTGGTGCTGGGGACCTGTCCCACACTGGCGACTTCCACCGGCGTGACCAGCGCCCTGGGGATGGGTGCCGCGACGACTGCGGTACTGATCTGTTCCAATATCGCAATCTCCATTTTGAAAAAGGTGATCCCGGATAAGGTCCGGATCCCCTGCTATATCGTTGTTATAGCCAGTTTCGTTACCCTGGTCCAGATGATCGTGAAGGCCTATGCGCCGGCCCTGAATACGGCGCTGGGGATCTACCTGCCGCTGATCGTGGTAAACTGCATCATCTTAGGCCGGGCGGAAATGTTCGCCAGCAAGAATTCCGTCGTGGATTCCGCGCTGGACGGCATCGGCATGGGCATCGGCTTCACGCTGACCCTGCTGCTGATGGCAACCATCCGTGAAGTGTTCGGAGCAGGCACCTGGGCGGGGATCCCGATCCCGGTGCTGATCGACCATCCGATCTCCATCTTCACCATGGCGCCGGGCGGCTTTGCCGTATACGGTCTGCTGATCGCCATCGTCATCAAACTGACCAGCGGAAAAGCTCCGCGGAGAAAGAGCTTCGACTGCGAAGCCTGCCCGTCGGCAGCTTTCTGCGGGAGAGGTTCCTGTGACGATCTCGATCTGAGCAAGAAGGAGGTGGCTGCTGAATGATTACCATTAAAGGCCTGATCGCCATCCTTCTGACGGCGACCTTCATCAACAACTATGTATTACAGCAGTTCCTGGGCATCTGCCCCTTCCTGGGCGTGTCCAAGAAGCTGGATCAGGCAACTGGCATGAGCATCGCGGTTATCTTCGTTATGATGATCGCTACTCTGGTGACCTGGCCGATCCAGACGTTCCTGCTGACCCCCAATGGACTGGGATACATGCAGACCATCGTCTTCATCCTGGTCATCGCGGCGTTGGTACAGCTGGTAGAAATGGTCCTGAAGCGTTACATCCCGGCGCTGCATGCGTCCCTGGGCGTGTACCTGCCTCTGATCACCACCAACTGCGCCGTACTGGGTGTTTGTATCAATAATATCGACAGCGAATTCACCTTTGCCCAGGCCATGTTCAACGCCTTCGGCAGCGGTCTCGGATTCCTGATCGCCATGCTGATGTTTGCCGGCATCCGCCAGCACATCGAAGACTGCGACCCGCCGGAATCCTTCAAGGGTCTGCCGATCACTCTGATTTCTGCCGGTATCGTGTCGATCTCCTTCTTCGGGTTCGCCGGTATCGTGGACAATTTATTCGGTTAAGGGGGCGTGGAGATGAGTAGTGCAACATTAGCAGTAATGATCGTTACGATCATCGGCATCATCTGCGCTGTGATGCTGTCCGTGGCTTCCAAGTTCATGGCCGTCAAGGAGGACCCACTGATCCCCCTGGTCAGAGAATGCCTGCCGGGGGCCAATTGCGGTGCCTGCGGTTTTGCCGGCTGCAACGGCTATGCAGCAGCACTGGTGGAAGACCCGGAAATGGAACTGACCAAGTGTACGCCGGGCGGCGAAGACGTGGCCAAATCCATCGGAAAAGTACTGGGCCGGAAGGCCGGTAAAATGGTGCTGATGACAGCGGTTATCGGCTGCCGGGGCGACAACAGCAAGACGGCCCGGAAGATGGAATACAAAGGTATCAAATCCTGTTCGGCGGCTGCCATGATGTTCGGCGGCACCGGCAAGTGCAAATACGGCTGCCTGGGATTGGGCGACTGCGCAGCAGCCTGCCCCCACGGCGCCATCGTGATCCGGGACGGCCTGGCTCACGTAATCGACGAAAAGTGCGTGGCCTGCGGCCTGTGCACCAAGACCTGCCCGAAGGGCCTGATCTACATCCAGCCCTACTATGAAGCAGTTCGGGTGCTGTGCAGCAACCACGAAAAGGGCGCAGTGGTCCGGAAAGAATGCAGCATCGGCTGTATCGCCTGCGGACTGTGCGTGAAGAACTGCCCGGTGGATGCGATCCACATCGAAAACAACCTGGCAGTCATCGACCACGACGAATGCATCGGCTGCGGCGCCTGCAGAATGGTTTGTCCGGTGAAGGTAATCATCGGTTCCGGCCATGGTGCGTCGTAAGAGATGGTAGATAGAAGCTCGTAAATTGAAGATAAGATCCTTCGCTTCGCTCAGGATGACAAAGCCTGTCATCCTGAGGACGAAGTCCGAAGGATCTTTTTTCTTTAGACTTCAGACTCCAGACTCCAGACTTCAATCTCACTCAAAGTTGTGCTATAATAATAACTTATAAGGTAAGAAACGGTCGATTCTCGAAGGAGATATGAATGAAAATCAGAAAAGCTGACATCGTCCTGGTGCTGGTGCTTCTGCTGGTGGCTGCGGCTGCGGGCATTTTTATGTTGGCGGTGCGGGATACCGGCGGCGAAGCGGTGGTGCTTCGGGACGGACAGGAGGTCCTGCGGCTTCCCCTGTCGGAAGACGCGGAAGAAGTCATTACAGAAGGGGAGGATTCCAATACTGTGGTGATCCGGGACGGCACAGCCAGCGTCACCCAGGCCAACTGTCCCGATAAGGTCTGCGTCCACACCGGAGAGATCCGCTACGAAGGCCAGACCATCGTCTGCCTGCCCCACAAACTGGTGGTGAAGATCGAAGGCGGCGAAGAACAAAGCGTGGATGCTGTAACGCAATAAAACGAAAGAGAGGAAAGCCTCTTGCCTCGCCCCATTGGGGAGAGGTGCCTCCGAAGGAGGCGGAGAGGGGCTGCTAGTAACAAATGACAACAAAGAGAATCGCCCGATATGGGCTGCTGATCGCACTGGCGCTGATCCTGAGCTACCTGGAGTCTTTGCTCCCGGTGTTCGTGGCGGTGCCCGGCGTGAAAATGGGGCTGCCCAATATCGTCATCATGTTTGCTCTGTACAGCCTGGGAACAAAAGACGCTGTCATCATCTCCCTGATCCGGGTGGTGCTGGCGGGAGCCATGTTCGGCAATGTCTTTGCCATTTTGTACAGCGCAGCGGGAGCGGTGCTGAGCCTTTTGGTGATGGCGCTGCTGTTAAAAACAAAGAGGTTTGGTCCCATCGGGGTCAGCGTAGCCGGTGGAGTGGCCCATAACGTGGGCCAGATCATCGTAGCGATCCTGGTGACGGAGACCGCCCAGATCGTCTTCTACCTGCCGGTACTTTGCATTTCCGGCATCGCCGCCGGGGTGCTGATCGGGATCGTGAGCGGGATCGTGATAGAGAGATTGAAGATAGAGGATAAGAGATAGAAGACGGAAGAGGAGTAGCAATGAAAAAACGATTGATCATGGGGAACGAAGCCATCGCCTGGGGGGCTATGAAGGCCGGGGTCCGGCTGGTGGCAGGGTACCCCGGAACACCCTCCAGCGAAGTGCTGGAGACGATAGCAAAAAATAACGACGGCTCCATCCACGTGGAGTGGTCCGCCAACGAGAAGGTGGCCATGGAGGTGGCGGGGGCGGCAGCCTACGCCGGAGCCCGGAGTTTGGTGACCATGAAGCAGATGGGTCTGAACGTGGCGGCGGATCCGCTGATGTGCCTGAATTATGTGGGTGTGAAAGGCGGGATGGTGGTGCTGACGGCAGATGACCCGGGCCCCATCTCCTCCCAAACAGAGCAGGATACGAGACATTTCGCCCAATTCGCGAAGATGATGGTCTTCGACCCCTCCTCTCCGGCGGAAGCCTACGAGATGGTGCAGGATGCCTTTGAGTATTCGGAGAAATACGGCAAGCCGGTATTCATGCGCCCCACCACGAGGATCTGTCACGGGTACCAGACCGTGGAGATCGATGGAGAGATCAATACAAAACAGGCGGAAGGCTTTGAAAAGGATCCGAAGTGGGTCATTTTCCCGAGGCTTTCCTATCAAAACCACATCGCCCTGGAGAAAAAACTGGTGGAGATGAGCGAGGACCTGGATGGCTACCGGTTCAATACCGTTACCGGTACCGGAAAGAAGGGCGTCATCTGCAGCGG
>CAMNJK010000062.1 GCA_946541435.1 uncultured Bacillota bacterium | reverse complement strand
TCATTCTCATAGGGGATCAGGACCAGGTCGTAATCCCCCAGTTCCGCCAGGACCTGCGGGACCCGCAAGGCCCCGGACACCTCCGGAATGATGCCCCGGCGGCACTGCTTCACCGCCTCCGCGGATACTTTCTGCCAGCGATCGATCTTCTTGCCGAAGTTGCCCCGGTCCACCACCACTGTGCGGTCCATGAACACGGGCACGATCCGGTGCACGCCCAGCTCCACGCACTTCTGGATGATGGTCTCCATCTTCCCCTGCTTGGGGATGCCCTGGTAGAGGGTGATCTCCGTGGCCGGTTCCGACGCGAAGCTCTGCTTGTCCAGGATGGTCAGCTCCGCGAAATCCTCCTCCAGCATCTCGATCCGGGCCCGGTATTCCCAGGTCTGGCCGTCGGAGATATCCACTTCATCCCCGGGCCGGAGCCGGAGGACTTTTCTCATGTGACGCAGATCGCCGGCGTCTTCCAGCGTGATGGTGCTGGGACCGATCTGCTGCGGGTCTACAAAGAATCTGCTCATATCAGCACTTTCTCGCCGCAATGGCGCACCATTCACCGTCCGTGACCACCATCTCTATGCTGAAGCCCGCCTGACGGATGGCTTCGGCAACCACCTCCCGCTTCTCCAGCAGGATCCCGGAGGAGATGAATGCGCCGCCCGCCGCCAGATGTCTGGCGCAGCTTCCCGCCAGCCGGATCACCAGATCCGCCATCAGGTTGGCCACGATGATATCCGCTTCATAATCGATGCCTTCGGTCAGGTCCCCCTGCATCACCCGGATCTTATCGGACAGATGATTGTCCGCGATATTCTCCGCTGCCACCTGCACCGCGTCCGGGTCGATCTCGACCCCAAGGATGTCCTCCGCCCCCAGAAGGGCCGCCGCGATGGACAGGATCCCGGAGCCGCAGCCCACGTCCAGTACCCGCCGGCTGCCGCTTCCGATCCCGGCTTTCGCCGGGTCCAGGTACCACTGGAGCAGTCCCATGCAAAGCCTGGTGGTTTCATGGGTACCGGTCCCGAAGGCCATACCCGGGTCGATCTCGATCACAAGATCGCCAGCCTTTGCATCATAATCCTCCCAGGAGGGCTTGACCACCAGCCGGTCCGTGATCCGCGTGGGCTTGAAGTTCTCCTTCCACTTGTCCTTCCAGTCCTCATCGTCTACCACCACCTCTTCGGCGTAGAGTCTGCCCAGATCCGCGTCCCAGCCGAAGGCTCCTTCCAGCTCCCGGCTCTTCAGCTTCATGACCTCGATCTTCAGATGCTGCAGCTGGGCGCGGCCCTCGGGGGAATCCTCCAGATAGGCCTTCACCACCGGCTCCCTGTCCGGATGGGACTTGACCTCATCGTCGATGTAGTCCCAGCCGTATTCATTCTTTTTTTCCAGGATATCCTGCAGATCCGCGGGGTCATCCACCGAGATTCCGGTGATCCCGTTGCGCATCAGCATTTCCGTCACCATCTCCACCCCCTGGTGGGATGCGTGGATCTTCAGCTCGATATATTTCATGTCCTCTTCCCTCCCGTGTTACATCCCCCATACTAACACAAAAAAAGAACCGGGTAAACCGGTTCTGGATCGCGATGCAGCCGAAGCGGACGCGCGCCGCAGCCGGCAAAGCCGCGGACGAAACAGCCACGCTTCCTCAGGAGAAGAATTCCTTGATCGAAGACAGGAATCCGCTCTTCTTCTGGTAGCATTCGTCGGTGACGGTGTCGCGCATGGCCTGGATGGCCTTCTTCTGCTTGCCGTTCAGCTTGGTGGGGACCTCCAGGGTGACCTTGACATAGAGGTCTCCCTTGCGGCTTCCCCGGATGTTCTTGATGCCTTTGCCTTTCAGGCGGAATACGGTGCCGGGCTGGGTCCCCGCCGGGACCTTGTAGGACACTTTCTCCTCCAGGGTCGGCACCACGATGTCGTCGCCCAGGGCCGCCTGGTCGAAGGAGATGGGGATCTCCAGCCAGAGGTCCTGTCCCCGCCGTTCGAACAGCTTATGGGGCCGGACATTCAGCACGATATAGAGATCGCCGTCGGGTCCGCCGTTGAACCCGGGTTCGCCCTGTCCCCGGATGGGGATGACGGAATCGTTGTCCACGCCTGCCGGGATGTTGACCGTGATCTTGACGGTGTCCCGGACACGGCCGGTGCCGCCGCAGTCCGTGCACGGAGATTCATTGATCTGGCCGGTGCCGCCGCAGTCCGGACACGGGGAGACGCTCTGGAATACGCCCAGAGGCGTCCTCTGCTGGGTCCGCACCTCACCGCTGCCGCCGCAGTTCGGACAGGTCTTCTTGGATGTTCCGGGCTTGGCCCCGGTGCCGTTACAGGTCTTGCAGCGGACATTCTTGGTCAGCCTGATCTGTTTCTTGCACCCGAAAGCCGCCTCCTCGAAATCGATGGTCATGGATTTCTGGATGTCATTGCCCTTGCGGGGCCCGTTGGACCGGCGCTGGCCGCCGAAAGCGCCGCTGAAACCGCCGCCGCCGAAGCCGCCGCCAAAAGCGCTTCCGAACATGTCGAAAATATCTTCGAAGCCGCCAAAACCGCCGCCGAAGCCGCCGCCGGCGAAGCTGTTGGGATCTACCCCCGCATGACCAAACTGGTCGTAACGCTTCTTCTGCTCCGGATCGGAGAGGACAGCGTAGGCCTCATTGATCTCTTTGAATTTTTCCTCGGCCTCCTTATCCCCCGGATTCTTATCGGGGTGGTACTTCATCGCCAGCTTCCGGAATGCCTTTTTGATCTCATCCTCAGTGGCGCCTTTTTTCAGGCCAAGTACCTCATAATAATCTCTTTTGTCTGCCATGATCTGTTTTCCTGGATCTACTTTCCTGTTATTTTTTATGAATCTGTTATTTTACACGTGCAGGAGCTACCGGGATCCGATAGCTCCTGAACTGTTATTTCTGTCAGAGTTACATACGTCTCTTCAGCCTTGCCGGCTGCTCTTATTTCTCGTCGTCATCCACGACTTCGAAGTCTGCGTCGACCACATTGTCATCGCCGGATGCGCTGCCGCCTGCCGCGCCGCCCATGTTCGGGCCTGCTCCTGCCGCGCCGCCTGCGAATCCGCTCATATCCGGACCTGCGCCGCCCATGTTCGGGCCTGCGCCCGCGCCGGCCTGCTGCGCCTGCTGGTACATCTTGGCGGAGATGGTGTGGAATTTCTCGGTCAGAGCCTCGGTCTTCGCCTTGATGTCATCGATGTTGTTTGCTTCCAGAGCCTTCTGCAGGGCTTCCTTGGCAGCGTTGATGTCGCTCTTCTCTGCGTCGGACAGAGACTGATCCAGCTCCTTCATATTCTTCTCGGTCTCGTAGACCAGTGTTTCAGCCTGGTTCTTGACCTCGACTTCTTCCTTACGCTTCTTGTCTTCTTCCGCATACTGCTCAGCTTCCTTGACCTTGGCGTTGATCTCCTCATCGGACAGCTTGGTGGAAGAAGTGATGGTGATCTGCTGGGACTTGCCTGTGCCCAGATCCTTGGCGCTTACATTGACGATGCCGTTGGCGTCGATATCGAATGTGACCTCGATCTGCGGTACCCCACGCGGTGCCGGCGGAATGCCTGTCAGCTGGAACCGGCCCAGTGTGGTGTTGTCGGCCGCCATGTCTCTCTCACCCTGCATGACGTGGATGTCTACTGCCGGCTGGTTGTCAGCCGCGGTGGAGAAGATCTGGCTCTTCTTTGTCGGGATGGTGGTGTTTCTCTCGATCAGCTTGGTGGCAACACCGCCCAGTGTCTCGATGGACAGGGACAGCGGTGTGACATCCAGCAGCAGTACGTCGTGGACCTCGCCGGTCAGAACGCCTGCCTGGATGGCAGCGCCCAGCGCGACGCACTCATCCGGGTTGATGCCCTTGAAGGGCTCTTTGCCTGTGATGTTCTTGACAGCTTCCTGGACAGCCGGGATTCTTGTGGAACCGCCCACCAGGATGACCTTGGCCAGGTCGCTGTTGGAAACGCCCGCGTCCGCCATGGCCTTCTTCATCGGCTCGATGGTGGCCTGTACCAGGTGGCTGGTCAGCTGATCGAACTTGGCTCTGGTCAGATCCATGTTCATGTGCAGCGGGCCGTTCTCGCTGACGGTGATAAAGGGCAGGTTGATGTTTGTGGTCTGGGCGCTGGAGAGTTCCTTCTTGGCCTTCTCAGCAGCTTCCTTCAGTCTCTGCATAGCCATCTTGTCTGCTCTCAGATCGATGCCGTTCTCCTGGGAGAAGGTGTCAGCCATGTAGTTCAGCACTGCTTCATCGAAGTCATCGCCGCCCAGCTTGTTGTTGCCGTTGGTGGCCAGTACTTCGAAAACGCCGTCGCCCAGTTCCAGGATGGAGACATCGAATGTGCCGCCGCCCAGGTCATAGACCAGGATCTTCTGGGATGTGTCGTCCTTGTCCAGGCCGTATGCCAGGGATGCCGCTGTCGGCTCGTTGATGATACGCTTGACGTCCAGACCCGCGATCTTGCCCGCGTCCTTTGTCGCCTGCTTCTGGCTGTCGGTGAAGTAAGCCGGTACTGTGATGACAGCTTCATTGACTGTCTCGCCCAGATATGCTTCAGCGTCTGCCTTCAGCTTTGCCAGGATCATCGCGGAGATGTCCTGCGGTGTGTACTTCTTGCCGTCGATCTGGACATCATAGGCCTCGCCCATGTGTCTCTTGATGGATGCGACAGTACGCTCCGGATTGGTGATGGCCTGACGCTTGGCTGTTTCGCCTACCAGTCTCTCGCCGTTCTTCGCAAATCCTACGACAGACGGTGTCGTTCTGTTACCCTCTGCGTTGGTGATGACGGTCGGTTCTCCGCCTTCCAGCACCGCGACGCAGGAGTTTGTTGTTCCTAAGTCAATTCCTATTACTTTTCCCATTTTCTTTTCCTCCTTCGATCGGGCCTTCACTGGGCCCTGTATTTTTCAAGCGGCTAGTTCGCGACTTTCACCATGGTCGGCCGGATGACCTTGCCATTCAGTGTGTAGCCCTTCTGCATTACGCCGGAAACCTTGCCGCTTTCATATTCGTCGGTTTCCTCTGCCATGACTGCATTGTGGACGTTGGGATCGAAATCTTCGCCCAGCGCAGTTATCTCAGCCAGCCCCGCCTTGTTCAGTACGGTAGTCAGCTGGGTGAAAATCAGTTCCATTCCTTCTTTGAAGCCTTCCCCGGGCTCCTGTGCCAGCGCCCGTTCAAAATTGTCGAGCACCTCCAGCAGTTCGGTCATGATCTTCTCATTCGCGTAGGAATAGAGGTCTGTTTTTTCCTTTTCTGTTCTTCTCTTGTAGTTCTGGAATTCCGCCAGCAGCCGCAGATACTTCGCGTCATCCGCAGGCTCGCTTTCTTCCAAAGCCTGGCCGGACCCTGCATCGCTGCTTTCGTCCGCCTGCTTGTTCTCAGGATCCTCTTCCGCTTCAGATGCTGTCGCTTCTGCTTCTTCTGCTTCCGCAGCTTCCTGCCCTGTCAGGTCCTCTTCCGGGGCCTGGCCAGCTTTTGCATCCTCTTCCGGGGCCGCTGCCTTCTGTTCTTCTTCAGGCTCTGCGCCCTCGATCCTGATTCCGTCGGTTTTATCCGTCATTTCCCTTGTCTCCTCCTGTGATCATAAATGCCTTGCTGATGTTGTCCGTCAGGAATTCGACGACGGACGTGACTTCATCGTATTTCATCCGCGTAGGCCCGATGACGCCCAGCTTGCCCACCATCTTGCCATCCACATGATAGGTGGCGGTGATGACGCTGCAGTCCGAAAGATCCGCGTCCTGGTTCTCCCCGCCGATGGTGATGATCATGCCGTCATCCCGGGCGATCAGCTTCTTCATGATATCTTCCTTGCGGTTGATGATCTCGAAGAAGCTCTTCGCTTTCTCGATATCCTTGTATTCCGGTATGGAGAAAATGTTCATCAGGCCATCCATATAAAGGTTGACGTTCAGCATATTCTCCAGCGTCTTCAGGAACCCCGGCATGATATTGTTGTGGAACATGGCCATGGCCTCGGCGTCCTCCCGGAAGCTCTTGATGATATCGAGCTTCAGCGCTTCGCTCAGGGTCTTGCCGCTGTAGTTGTAGGTCATGTTCTTAGCCAGGATCCGCAGGGTCTCCTCGTTCACCGGACGCTCCAGCTGTACTGTGGTATTGGATACCTTACCGCTGTCGGATACGATCATCAGCACAACGGTCCGGTCGTCCACCGGGATCAGGTTCACATACCGCAGGGTATCCATCTCCTTGGCCGGCGACAGCGCAAAGGCTGTCAGGTTCGTGATCTCGGACAGCACGTGGGCCGCCCGTTCGATCAGATTGTCCAGCTCCGTCACATTGTCATAGAGCTGTTTCGCGATGGCCGATTTCTCATCCTGGCTCAGTTCTTTCTTGCTCATCATCTCGTTGACGTAGAGACGGTAAGCCTTCTCGGAAGGAACTCTGCCGGAAGATGTATGGGGATGGGTCAGATAGCCCATCTCCTCCAGGTCCGACATCTCGTTTCGGATGGTGGCCGGGCTAATACCCAGTTCATAATTTCTGGAGATCGTTCGCGATCCTACGGGCTCCGCCGTTCTGACGAAATCCGCGATGATGGCCTGTAAGATTTTCAGTTTTCTTTCTGTAAGATCCATCTCTTGGCCTCCTGTTGTTAGCACTCTTTAGTTGCGAGTGCTAACCTCAAGTTAAATGTACCATTCTTATATGGTAATGTCAACACTTATTTCAATTATTTTTGTGTAATTTGTGTGATGGAACCACAACAGATAGGGTCCGGGCCCGGCCTGCCGGCCACAGGTATTTACCGGCGGTCAGGTGGATTTCCTGCCGGTCAGAAGTATTTTACTGGCGTTCAGAAACATTTACTGGCGTTCAGAAATATTTACTGGCGGTCAGAAATATTTACTGGCGTTCAGAAGAGGACACGGTGATGTCCCTGACAGCGCATCCCCGGGAGACGATGGTCTTCCCTCCTTCGCTCACCCGGAAGGCGTGCTCCACCTTCACGGACCTTCCGTGACTGTCCTTTGCCCGGATGATATAGATGTAGCTTCCGGGCGAAAGCTTGCTGAAGGTCATGCTGCGGTCAAAGTTATAGAGACTGTAGACGTTTGTCCCGGGCCGCTTCATGCTTCTGCAGACCGCCCTGCCTTTGGCGGTGACGATCCTGGCCGAGACTTTCCTGATGGTATAGTTGGAGATGACATGGCCGCCGCAGGTGACGCCCACGCCTTTTTTGACACTTTTGGGATAGCTGTATCCGCAGAGTCCCAGATAGGAACGGCCGCGGACCGATGCGGACTTGCCGCTGTAGGTCTTCCAGTAGGTGGCCAGTGCCGTCCTGGCCCGGGAGGCCGCCGTGGCGTTGGTGTTGGCCGGGACCTCAAAGGAAATGCAGAAATGCATGGCCGCCAGATACACGCCCCGGGCATTGTTGGGCACGCCCTTCAGGGTGGCCCAGACCTGGGGATAGCTGTTCTTCAGTTCATATTTCAGGAATTCCAGCTGCATCTCAAGATCGCCGATGGAGACGTCATCTTTGACGGCCTTCTTCAGCAGATTCTTCCTGCGGTTCAGGGATGTCCACTGGCAGATGCCGTAGCCGCAGTAATCCTTGGTGAAGTATCTGGTGCTGCCGGAGGAAGTCTTATATCTTCCGTTATGCTTCTTCCCCTTGTTGACGCGGCTGGTATACTGGCTGTCACTCAGGCCGAAACGGGCATTGTAGGTATTCTCCAGATTGTTGGGCTGCATCCCGCTCTCCGCATAAAGGTTGGTCATGACTGCGCAGGCCGCCGCCATGTTGAGCCCCATTTTTTTCGTCAGGTAGTTGTAGATCTTTTTCTGTGTGCTGCCGGCATGCCTGCTGCCGGATTTCTTTGTGACGGACTTCTGCTTGCTGTCCGAAGCCGCCTTCCCGGTCTCGCTCTTTGTACTTGAGGCCGCCTCCTCCGCCTTGGATCCTTTCTTCCCGTCATCGCCCATCAGACGGCGGAGCATTTCGGTGCCGTTGGACGCCTTGCTGCTGAATGCCTTGCAGGCAGAGCAGGTGCCATTGATGGATTTGCCGTCCTCGCCGCCGGCGCTGCTCTTGCTGTCAGCGCTGTCCGTATTGCCGCCGTTGATGGAGTCGCCGTCCTCGCCGCCGGCGCTGCTGCCTTCAGCGCCTTCTTCCTGCGGGGAAAGGCTTTCCCCTGCGGGGATCGATCCTTCTGCTTCCGTATAGACCGGCACCATTTTCTGCGGTTTCTCTACCGGGATCTCAGTCTCCGGTTCACCCTCATCCAT
>CAMNJK010000061.1 GCA_946541435.1 uncultured Bacillota bacterium | reverse complement strand
CGGTTCACGATCATGGCTGCCTGCTCGTTCTCCATCCTGTGGGCCCGGTAGGAATAGAAGACATCCGCATTGCATTTGGTACAGACATTGGATACGGCGACATGGTCCTCAGCCAAACCGGACTCCAGCAGGGTCATCCGGTTGGCTTCCCGCAGATCCAGATGGTACTTCCCGCCGGGGATCTCCTCTCCCTCCGGGTCTTTGGCAGGGTACCGCCGGAAGATCCGATCCGCGGCCGCCTGCCCCCATTCGGCGGCAAAGATCTCGTAAACCTCGTCTCCCATCTCATAACAGTCTATGCAGATTCCGGGGCCGATGGCAGCATACATATCTGCCGGCTCGCTTCCGAATTCTTCTGCCATCCGCCGGATGGCCACGGCAGGGATCCGTCCCAGGGTCCCCCGCCACCCCGCGTGCACCAGTCCCACGGCTTTTCTCACCGGATCCGCAAGATAGACCGGCGGGCAGTCTGCTCCGAAGACCGTCAGGACCACGTCCGGCAGATCCGTAATGAGTCCGTCCACATTCCTTCTGCGTTCCGGTTTGTCCTCCCGCAGGATGGGTCCCAGGTCTTCCAGCCTGACCGTATAGACATTGCTGGTATGCATCTGGTCCGCCACGCACTCCCGGTGGATGGAAGAGCCCAGCTGCCTTGCCAGCCGGTCCCTGCCTGCGAAGACCGCCGGCGCGGCTTCCTGCGGATCTTCTGCCTTCATGACGACGACCCTGAGTCCGGGAGCTCCCTCCCCGGTCTTTTCGTCATAACGGCAGAATCTGGTGGAATACAGATTGGGCACGCCCAGCTCATCCAGCATCTGTACCGACAGATATGGAAGGCCCTCCGTATGCAGATGGAAAATCTCATTGTGGTCTGAATACTGCAGCTGCATGATTTCCTGCTTTTACCCTTCCATGATCTTGACATAAACCTTGCGCCGGCGCGGTCCGTCGTATTCACAGAAGTAGATCCCCTGCCAGACACCCAGTACCAGTTTCCCATTCTCGATGATGATCTGCTCCGAGAAACCGATCATGCTGGACTTCAGGTGAGCCGCGGAATTCCCTTCCATGTGGTGATATCCATCCTCCCAGGGAACGATCTTGTTGATCTCCATGGTGAAATCCCGGACCACATCCGGATCCGCGTTCTCGTTGATGGTCACCGCCGCTGTGGTATGGGGCACGAAGACCATGCAGATGCCCTCCGTGACGCCGGATTCTGTGACTGCTGCCTGGATCTCACGGGTGATGTCCCGCATCTGTGTGTGTTTGCTTGTCTTGACTTCGATCTCTTTCATTTTCATAGTTCGATTATATAACGACAGAGGGTCGATATCAACGACCCTCTGTCAACTCCGGTTCAAAACTGTACGTTCACTGTCGGTCCATCAGTCCTCAGGCGCGGTAGGCCTTCTGAAGGGCTTCCAGATATCCTTCCTTCCCGATCTCCCTGGCGTTGTCATCGGACAGTGGGTTCTCCGCCGACCGCTGGGCGATGGCGTCGAAGTTCTCTTCTTTGATATACTCCAGTTCCTTCAGTCTGGGGATCTTCACCTTCCGGTTCAGTTCCTTCACGTATTCCACCGCGGCATAGGCCAGTTCCTCCGTGGTCTTCCCTGCCGGATCGATGCCCAGCTGCACCGCGATCCGGGCGAACCGGTCGGGACAGGCGGGGATATTGTATTCCATGATATAGGGCAGGAAGATGGAATTGGCGACCCCGTGGGGTGTATCGTACCAGGCTCCGATGGTCTCGGAGATGGCATGGACCGCGCCCACATTGGAGTTGATAAAGGCCGCGCCGGCCATCAGGCTGGCATTCAGCATCCCGGTCCTGGCCTCCAGGTCTCCCCCGTTCTCAACCGCGGTCACCAGATATTTTCCGATCAGGCTGATGGCATGCAGGGCCAGGGCATCTGTGATGGGCTGGGACACTTTGCAGGTATAGGCTTCGATGGCATGGGTCAGGGCGTCTACACCGGTGGAGGCTGTCAGTGACGGCGGAAGGCTCAGCAGCAGCTCCGGATCGGCGATGGCCACATCCGGCCTCAGGTTATAAAGATCCATCACGGTCATCTTATACTTCTTCTCCTCATCCGTGATCACGGCGCAGAAGGTCACTTCGCTGCCCGTGCCCGCCGTGGTGGGGATGCAGATGGTGGGAAGCATCTTATGGGGGATCTCCACATAATCCCATTCCACACACTTGCCGCCGTTGGTGACCAGGGCAGCCGTGGTCTTGGCCTGGTCCATGCTGCTGCCGCCGCCCAGGCCGATGAGAAGATCCACCTGCTCTGCTTTCGCAAGCTCGCAGGTTTCATCGCAGTCCGTGGTCCTCGGATTCGGACGTACTTTATCGTAGATGATATAGGGAATGCCCGCCTCTTTCAGGCTGCCTGTCACCTTCCCGCAGATGGGGCTGGATGCCAGAAAACTGTCCGTGATGATCAGCGCTTTTTTTGCGCCCAGGCGGACCGCTTCCTCACCGGTCATACTGACCGATCCGGCGCCCGAAACGACCTTGGTTGCGTGGAAGAATTCTCTGATTGCCATTTATATTATGCTCCTTTCAGTGCTGTACGTTTCAGTGCTGTACATTTGCCAGTGTGGGGTAGTCTCCCTTGCCGGTCTTGACCACCACCAGCTTCATGGCCAGATAATAGACGATGGCGCATGGGATGCCGGCGCCCAGAGATCCGGTGAAGTATACGAACAGGGGCCGGTAGATCAGGTTGGCCGGATCGAAGAAGACCAGATAGAACAGGGCGTCCGCGATGAAGATGATCAGCGCCACCCAGTTGACGCCGCCCCAGAACCAGTACTTCGAGGTGTCGGTCTTGTTGAAGAGGTCGCGCAGGCTCAGCTGCTGCTTCCTCAGGATCATGTAATCCACAGCGGAGATGGCCGTCATGGGCACGTAGAACATGCAGGTGATCCCCAGCATGATGTAGAAATGATCATAGATCCAGTCAGCCCCGCAGACCAGGCAGATGGCCACGATGATGCAGAAGCCGCCCACCACAGCGCCCCAGTTGCGTTTCTGGAAGATCTTAAGGCCCTTGAGCCCCAGGCACATGGTGTAGGTGATGGTTGCGCAGGAGGTGACGTTGGCCACGGCGATGAAGATCAGCGCCAGGACACCCAGTCCCACGCCAGCCAGCTCCAGCATCCAGACCGTGGGGTCTTCGGAGCCGATGGTCAGGCAGGCAGCCGCGCCGATGGCAGTGGCTACCGTGGCAGCCAGCACCAGTCCCACCAGATTGGCCCAGTAGGCCGCCCGGCTGGTCTTGCAAAGCCTGGACAGGCCGCCCATTTCAGGCCACCAGGAAAGTCCTGCGCCGAAGGAAAGCTCCACGGCGATCAGGAAATTGACCCAGTCGCTCTCATAAGGCATGAGGGGCTTTGCCTCCAGAACGGTGCCCCATCCGATCTTAAAAGTCAGAATCAGGCCGAGCATGACCATGACGATGATCATCAGCGGGGCCACCAGATTGTTGAATTTCTTAATGACCAGCGGTCCCTTCCAGACCACCAGGAAGGTGGCGATCATGCAGACCAGCATCATGCAGACCTGGAAGGAATGGGGCATGGCCTCCTTTCCCGCAGCCGCTGCCGCTACATTGGATACGGAGCGGGCAAACAGAGTGGACAGGACGATGTCCCACATGATGATGAATACCGCTACACAGACCAGGATGAAGTTCTTCCCCCGGACGCCCATGAAGCTGACAGCGCCGGAATAACCGTCCACGCCGTATTTTGCGCTGGAAAGACAGGGCATCATGGTCATGACCAGTACGGTCAGCATATTCCCTGCCAAGGTGCCCCAGACCGCGGGCCAGAAACCCACGAACAGGGCCAGGGACGCGCCGATCAGGAATGCCCATGTGGCGATGGACAGACCGATGTTGATACAGCTGTTATCCCAGAGGTTATAGACTCTTTCTCCTTTTGTGATCGGCAGCAGACCGAACTGCGCCTCCTGATTCGCATTGAACTTTGCCATGATATCCCCCCTAACCGCTGATGCCGTACTTGACGGCATAGTAGACGATCGGAACGATGGTTCCCAGGACGATCAGGATCGCCACCAGGATCCAGTCAACTTTCGGAAGCGGTTCTGTGACCCCTCCTTCACTTTCGATCTCGGCCACTCTCCGGCAGAGTTCTTCCTCGATATCCGGGTCCGTATCCGTGCGGCCCTTCAGTTCTTCATACACTTCTTCGAATTGCACCATATTGTATAGACCTCCTCTCAGTCTTATATCGCAGCCTTGGTATATGCGATAGGTTTTGCATATGTATGTATACCAATGCATAAATATAAAACCATAATAATCCTTCGGGGCCAAACCGTCAACACTTTATTCGTTCCTCCTGAGAAAAAGACGCCCGCAGGCGTCTTTTCAGAAATGCTGGTGTCTCTTGTTTTGTTTTCAGGCGTGCTATGGCCGGGAAGTTTCGCCGCGCCGGAACACGCGCCGGCCCCCCATGTAGGTCTCCTCCACCTGCACCTGATCGATCCGGTCCGGATCGATGCTGAAGATGTCTTCACTTAATACCGCGAAGTCGGCGCTGTATCCCGGTCTCAGCTGGCCCAGACCCGTGAAGCCGCAGATCTCAGCAGCATTCTTCGTATAGAGCATGACGGCGGTTTCAATGCTGACGCGCTCATCCTGCCCGATATCAGAACCGTCATAAGCCCGCCGGGTCACCGCGGATTTCAGATTGGAGAAGGGATCCGATGGCACCGCCCAGGAAGTGGCCGGCGCGTCCGTGGAGAAGCCGAGACGGATCCCCCGGTCCAGCTCCGTCCGATGGGGGTAGAAATGCCGGAGCCGTTCTTCCTCCATATTCGCCCGGTAAGTCTCGATCTCGCAGTATTCGAAGATGGGCTGGCTGACAAAAGCGAACCCCCTCTCGCCGGCCTTACGCATGGCCTCTTCCGAAGGCTCTGTCACGTGCTCCACCCGAAGACATGGAACGCTGCCGTCCGTCCAGTCCTCTTCTTCATAGACCCGGTCCACGATCCGGTCGATGGCCTGGCCGCCCATGGCGTGCACCGAGATCTGACAGCCGGTTTTCTTCGCAAATGCGATGGCCTTCTCCAGACTCGCGTCAGAGTAGACCGGCATCCCCCGCTCCTCTGTTCCCCGATAGGGATCCCGGAGCCAGGCGGTCTTCCCGCTGATGCTGCCGTCGCCGATGAGCTTCAGTCCCGCAATGCGGAACTGCCGGTCTCCATCCATCAGGTCGGGCGTGATCTCGAATTCCGGATCATCCATGAAATAGTCCCACATATAATAGAGGGTCACCCGCTGGCGGAAGCCTTTTTCTCCAGCCTTTGCATAATACGCATAGTTTCCGCCGGCGTGCAGATTTCCCATGTCCGCAATGGCAACGATCCCCTGGGAGATCAGGAGGTCGCCCAGGTCCGTCAGCGCGTCCACCAGGTCTTCTTCGGTCTCCGCAGGCATAAATGGGAGCACCAGGTCCCTGGCGTTTTCCCGCAGGATCCCTGTGGGCTCACCGCGCTCATCCCGGTCGATGCTCCCTCCGGGCGGATCCGGTGTGTCTCTGGTGATCCCGGCGATCTCCAGGGCCTTGCTGTTGACGCAGCGGATGTGCTCGCAGCTGCGCACCAGGAAGACGGGAAGGTCCGCGCACCCCTTGTCCAGATCGTAACGATCGGGCGAACGCTGCTCTTCGTATTTGCCTTCATCGTAGCCCCAGCCGCGGATCCAGGGAAGAGACTTCTCCGCCGCGCCGTCTTTATTGTCTGCGCAGACATCTTCTGCCCGGGCGGCTTCTGCAGCATGGATCTCCTCAGCTGCCTGCGCAATGGCCTGAGACAGCTGCCGAATGGAGTTGATCTTCGGCGGCAGGCAGGCGATCTGCCGGCTGTATTCCGCCAGCATCATGGGATGCATGTGGGCATCCACAAAACCCGGGATCACCGTCCTGCCTCCAAGGTCTATGACTTCAGGTCTGCTGTCCGCGGGCGCAGCGGCTGCAGATCCAACGGTCTGATCCGGCAGACGTTCCATCAGACGCCGGGCCTCTTCTCCGCTCCCGACCCAGCTGATCCTGCCGTCCTCCACCAGCATGGCTTCCCCATAGACCTGTTCTTCGCTTGATGTGAACAACCTGCCATTGATGAATAATCGCTTCATACTGTCCGTCCCCTGAAGGCATCTTTATCTGATCTTCTTACTGGTCACGGTCTTTCCCCAGTCGCCGTACCAGACCTGTTCATTGTACCAGGTCAGATCCCGGGCCTGGACCTGATATCGCTTACCGGATTTCAGCTTCTTCAGCTTTTTGCTGTCTGTCATCAGACTGATCCTGGCCATCTTCCATTTGGATGTTCCTTTGACCCGGTAACGGATCTGACAGCCGTCGAAGGAAGCATAATCCGCCGAATGATCCACACTGACCTTCAGGCTTTTTTTGCCGGCCCTGAGCTTCATCTTCGGCGCAGGAGGCGCGTTCACCTCCACCCGCACGACCTGAGTGCCGACGCCGGGGGCGGTGACTTCTATATATCCGGTTCCGGGCGCCACAGCCGTCACATTGAGCATGGAAGAATCCCCCGGAACTTCTTCTGTCGTGAAGACCTTTTCACTGCCGGCTGCCGGGGTCCAGACCATATCCGCGTTCTGGGGCAGGACGGACTTGTCGCCGCGGAAACGGGCCCGCAGAGAATCCGTGCATCTCTCGTCATTGACCTCCAGGGTCACTTCGTCACCGCCCGGCAGGACCAGAGACAGATTCGGTTTGGGGACGGAATATCCCTTGATGGGGAAATTGTCCACAGACAGGGTCACATAGTCGTCCCCCAGCAGCTTTTTGCGGAAACCGGCATTGGAATAATCGTACCATTTGCCGTCCGCTTTCACGAAGCTTTCTCCCGGATTGACGATGCCCTTCTCCCATGAGGATAACTGGAAGAAGGCGGCCATTTGTTCTGAGATAGCGGCCGGAGCGTTGATATTGTACTTTCCTTCCGGCGTGATCTCGGTGATGATAATGGAATAATACTGATCCTTCTGGATCATGATGGGCGTCTCAAGGGCGATCTTGTGGAAGCCTCCCAGGGGGAAGGCCTGGGTCGTGCCGGCGGCTGCCAGCATTCCGTCCTGGGGATCACTGTGTTTCTCCGGCAGCAGATAGATCTCATATTCCACGGTGGTGCCAGGCGCCGCGGTCTGACAGGAGATCTGCTCCAGCTCCTGACATTCCTCTGCCCGGAAGACATTGGAGAAGCTGACCTCACGGCCCACATCAGCGCTCATGATAGCGTTCACGGGCATGTAGTCGTACTGATCCAGATAGTACTGTTTATTGACATTGCTCTTATCAAATGCCAGAGCTTCACAGGAATTGATGGTCTGATCATAATAGGAGATCCAGAAGTAGCCGGTCGCCTCCCCCTTCTCATTGGGGATGCCCCAGTCTCCGCGACCCTTGTTCGGGAATTCCTGTTCGCCGGAACCCCAGCTGTTCTTCACCAGCCATGCGCCGTTTTCCGGCGGCTCGTGCCCCTGGACGAAATTGGACTTGTCATAGTTGTCATCCCATCCGATGATGCATACCCCGTGATTGGCCTGTTCCTTTTCGTAGGTGTAATGGGCCCAGTTTTTGCTGATGTACCTGGCGTCACCGGTCTCCGCATCCGGCTGGGAAACATCCGCGCAGAATCCGATCTCCACGCCCCGCTTCTGCAGAAGCTGTTCCTTGATGGCTGCGGTGGCTGCCGGATCATATTCATAATGTGTTTCATCCTTCGGATCATCGAACCTGGCCGGATCCGGCAGCATATAGGACTCTTTCAGCTGATAGGACTGGGTGAAACGCAGCTGCTCCGGAATGGACCAGTCATCCTGATCGCTGTAGCAGTAGTCTGCCCAGACCCCGTTGATCTTGACCTTGTCCGTCAGCAGGTTCAGTCCGTGATATTCATAGATGTCCGATGGCGTACCTGCCGGGGCCCCGTCAGTGAGGGTCCGGTCTTCCAGATTCGGTCCCATCCCGGAGGAAAAGAGACTGGTGGCATAGAAGGGCATTCCGCCCGCGTTGAACTTGTCCTGCAGGGTCAGATTTTTGTCGATATACTGGGTCCCTTCCCCATTCTGCGGATCGGTGGGGTCATCCAGGGGTCTTGCCAGGAAATTGACAAGATGCTTTTCTGACAGGTCCAGCGTGCTGGCATCATAACCGTCCTGCTGCGCCAGGCCTGCCCCCAGGATACTGGTCTCCGCCGCGGTAATGGCGGAGAATCCCCAGCAGGTCCCGAAGGGATTCTGGAATTTGACAGGTGTCACGAAGCTTTCCCCGTTCACGTTCCGCAGATCAAATTTCTCAGGATAGGCGGCGGCCGCATCTTCTGCCTGAGCCCGCATCTGCCCGTCCCGGAAGGCGAAAGGATCCTTCGTCATGTCCTGAAACTGCCGGGCGATCTCCTGCACCGTATCAGAACTCTCATCCGTTCCTGAGGCTGCGTATGCCCCGCCGGTCATGGGCAGGAGTCCTGC